>SLFH01000232.1 GCA_007124345.1 Phycisphaerales bacterium
AGATCTCCAAGGAAGGCTCGGCGATCAGCGGGATGTGCCAGGCGTTCTGCCGCGCCTTCAGCATCGCGCTGCAGTACGGGCTCTCGGTCGAAGACGCGGTCGCCCGGTTCAAGGGGATGCGTTTCGAGCCCATGGGCCCGACCAACAACCCCGACATCCCCGAGGCCAGCTCCATCGTCGACTATGTCGCCCGATACCTCGAGGTCGAGTTCGGTCGCGTCAACATCAACCGACGCTGAACGGCGGCTTCCGCCCCTCCAGGATCGCCTCGGCGTTCTGCCCCACCATCGCCGTCATCTCTTCGCGGTAGCGCCTCGCGGCCGAGCCGATGTGCGGCGTCAGCACCACATTCTCCAAGCCGATCAGGCCCGGGTGCACGACCGGCTCCTCCTCGAAGACATCCAGCCCCGCCCCCCACAATCTCCCCGCCTTGAGCGCCCCGACCAGCGCCGCCTCGTCGACCACCGGCCCGCGGGAGGTGTTGATCAGAATCGCATCGGGCTTCATCAGGGCCAGACGCTCGGCGTTGATGAGGTGGCGGGTCTCGGGTGTCAGGGGCGTGTGGACGCTGACGACATCCGCCTCGGCCAGGCCTTCTTCCAGTTCCACACGGCGGGCGCTCAAAGGCGCGAGCTCGAAGTCCCAGTGACGGGAGCGCGCCGTGTACAGCACACGCATCCCCCATCCCAAAGAACGCAGCGCCGTCGCGAACCCGATCCGCCCGGCGCCGACGATCAAGAGCGTGCGCCCTGTCAGGTCCACGCCCAGGAACTCGGCCATGTTCAGCGGGCCGTCCGCGGGGAACGCATCGCTCCGCGCGTAGCGGTCGGCGGGGATCAAGCGCCTCGCAACAGCCAGGATCAGCGTCCACGCGAGGTCGGCCGTGCCTTCGGTCACCGCGTGCGGCGTGTTGGCGACCGCCACGCCCCGGCGCCGGCACAGCTCGACATCGATGTTGTCCACCCCCACCGCGAACTGGCAGACGCCCTTCAGCCCCGGGCCTGCGGCGTCGAGAAACTCGGCGTCGACCCGGTCGGTGAACATCGTCACCACGATCGACGCGCCGGCGATCCGCTCCAATACCCGCTCGCGGGGAGAGAATTCCGCGGGCCCTCGCTCGACCTTCGCGCCGCGGACGCGGAGTTCGCCGGGTATCTTGCGGACGACGACGACGCGGGGCTCGCCGGAGGAAGTTGCCTGTGCCATGGCCGAGCGTATGGCCGCCCCCCGCCGCCGCGACGATCATGCGCGTGATGACCTGGAACATCCTGCACGGGGGCGGGCCCGCGAGGCTGCCGGGCATCGCGCTGGCGATCCTCGACCACCGGCCCGACCTCGTCGTGCTCACCGAGTTCCGGCGTTCCTTGGGGGGCCAGCTCCGGGGCGTGCTCGCCGACCACGGGCTGGAGCACCAGGTCTGCAGCGACCCCGATCCGGGCGTCAACGGCGTGCTCATCGCCTCCAGATGGCGGGCCGAGCCGATGCCGATCGAGGTCACCGGGCCTCGCGAACGCCTGATCGCCTGCCGCACCAGAGGGATCGCCGTCATCGGCGTGCACACGCCAGAACTAACCCGTCACACCGAATCTCGCCTGCTGTGGCGCGACCTGACCGAGGCGGCCCGGGCCCTGTCGGAACAAGACTGCCTGGTGATCGGGGATTTCAACGCCGAACGCTGGGGTGTGGATGGAACCGACAGGCGCCGGGCGCACCGCGGCGGCTCGCGTTTGATGGGCAGGCTGCAGAGCCTGGGCTACATCGACGCCTGGCGGGCGGTGCACCCGGGCGAAAAGGCCGCCTCGTGGGTGAGCTGGCGGGGCGAGGGATACAGGCTGGATCACGCGTTTTTGAGCCGTTCTCTCGGGGTATCGCTGCGTTCGTGCCGCTTCTCGGAGGGGGAGCTGAAGGACCGCCTGAGCGACCATGCGCCGCTGATTCTGGAGCTGTCAGAAGGCGAAAATCCTTCCGGGCAAGGGCCTCCCGGGCCCCCCGGGACAAAAAACCCTGCAAAAACAGTGTGATTCTCTGGCCCTTGCGGCCGATACCCCTTGCGTCGCCGGCGTCGGGAGCGCAGAATCCCGTCGATTTCAGGCAAAAACGCTTTTCGGGGCTCGGAGATGGCGGGAGGATCCCGCCGGAGACCGCGACCCCACGGAGTTGACAGTGATGGCAAAGAAGACCGCCAAACGCACCTCGAAGAAGAAGACCGTCCGCAAGACCTCGACCCGCGCCGCCGCCTCGGCCCCGTCGGTCAAGATCGGCAAGGCCGAGAAGCCCCGCACCAAGAGCGAGATCTTCGGCCTGCTCGCAGAGGGCGCCGGCATCAGCAAGCGGGAGGTCGCCTCCGTTTTCGACACCATGGCCGAGATCTGCAAGAAGGATCTCTCCAAGACCGGCCCGGGCGCCGTGAACTTCGGCGGGATGATGAAGGTCACCGTCCAGCGCAAGCCCGCCACCAAGGCTCGCAAGGGGATCAATCCCTTCACCGGCGAGGAGACCGTCTTCAAGGCCAAGCCGGCACGCAATGTCGTCAAGGTCCGCCCCATGAAGGCGATCAAGGACCTCGTCTGACCCAATGATTGCACTGGGCCGGCCCCGACCGGGCCGACCCGAACCATCAACATCGCATCAACGACCACGCCCCGGCGCATCCCGCCGGGGCGTGGCTTTTCGTTGTCTCGGTCGCCGCGCGAGGGCGGCTCAAACACCCGGCGTCGAGCTCCGCTCGATCATCCGGTTGAGCCTGACAAGCTCGCGCCAGAACGTCTCGCCGTCGCCCGCGTCCAGCGCGTCGCGAAGCGACGGGAGCGGCACATTGCCGTAGCCCGTGTTCGGGTTCGTCGAGATCAGGAAGTTCTTGTACCACTCGCGCCCGGCCAGGCCCTCGTCGTCGATGAAGGACCGCGCCCGCTCGATGGTGTCGCGGTTGAACGCGGCGATGCCGCGAGACTCCGTCTTCAGCATCCGCTCAATCCGCTCGTCCTCCATCCAGCGGATGACATGCCCGACATCGTCGTGCTCGCCGAGCATGCGGACCGCGACCCACGCCCTGAGCTGTTCCCGATCGGGCGCCGTGCCGTCGGACGCGCCGGTCCCGTCGGAGATGACCCCGCGCTCGATCGCCAGGCGCGTGAGCCTGTCCGCCTCCCGTCCGGCCGCGACGCCGTCGCGTGCCGGCGAGAGCGGGACGAAACGGAGGTTCGCCAAGCGTGCGACGGTTGCGTTAGTCATCCGCGTCACCATGAGCGCCGACTCGTAATCCTCCCCGACGATCTGCCGGTACCAGGTCAGTGTGTCGGCGTTGGAGTGGTAGCTCACGCCGTCGGTCGGGCCCGCGCCGAACCCCGCCGAGGGGACGCCCGCGTGGAACCAGAACGGCACATGGTCCGACCCGCCCCCGAGGTCGCCGATCCGCGGCTCGTCGTCGAACACCGCGTCGGCGCCACGCTCCATCCAGTCCTCGTACACCGTCTTGTCCGGGTTTCCGGCCGTCGGCACGACCGTCGAGGCGTGCGCGATCGCGCGGCGGAGCGAGGGCGATGAAGACGCCCGGAACCGCGGCCCCATCGCCGACATGTCAAGGTTGATGTACGCGATGCAGTTATCCCGCAGCCCCTGTCCCATCCGCTCCTCGACCCACTCGGTCGAGCCGATCAAGCCGTACTCCTCGGCGCCCCACGCGGCAAAGACGATCGAGCGAGCCGGACGCATCCCGCGCTCGGCGAGCTCGGAGAATGTCCGCGCCGCTTCGAGGATGCAGATCGTCCCCGCGAGCGGGTCGCCCGCGCCGTGCCCCCAGGCGTCGTGGTGCCCGCCGACGACGATGAACCGATCCGGCTCGTGCGACCCCTTGAGCGTCGCGATCACATTCTCCTGGCGCCGGATCTCGGCCCGCTGCTCGACCATCACGCGCACGCGGAGCTCGTCGCCACCGGTCACGCGGTACGCCAGGGGCAGCCCGCCCTGCCACCCCGAGGGCACGCCCGGGCCCGTCATCCTTTTCAGGATCTCGTGCGCCGCGTCGTACCCGATCGGCTGCACCGGGATCCGCGGAAGGTCCAAGTCGTCGGGGTCGAGCCGCTCGACATCCTCGCCGGCGTAGTACCCGGGCGTGAGCGCATCGCCCGCCCAGGGCAGCGTCTTGAGCGAGCCGCTCTGGATGTACCACCCAGCCGCCCAGCCGCCCTCGGGATAGACGAGCCCCCGCATGTACCCCGAGTCCATCGGATCGGTGTAGAGGATGAGCCCTGCGGCGCCGGCGGCTTCGGCGAACTTCGCCTTGTGCCCCCGGTACCCGCGCCCGTATCGGGCGATCACGATCGCGCCCTCGACATCCACGCCGAGCTCCTGCAGCTTCTCGAAATCCTCGATCGTCCCGTAGTTGGCGTAGACCACCCGCCCGGCCACATCCCCCGAGCCCGACCACGCGTTCCAACCGATGTCGAGTTCCGGGTGCGCCGTGTCCGGGTCTTCATCGATCGCCGGCTCGGTGACGGCGAGCGAGAGCCGGTCGGGCGAGAGAATCTCGACCGCCGCGTCCACCGGCTCGGGCAGGTACGCCCAGAACGGGTGACGCTCGACCTTGAGGCCCATCGACTCGAAGATCTCGACCAGCCTGTCGACGACCTGCTCATCCCCCGGCGTTCCGGCCCGGTGCGGACGCTCGGCGAGCAGGTCGTGCCACCGACGCAGACGCTCGGGGTCGGGGATCTCCACCAGCAGCCGATCGATCTCGTCCTTGTCCAGGTTCCGGTGGTACCCGTACCCCCAGTGCGGCATCTCGATCACCGGCGCCCGTGACGCCCCTTCGGGCGACGACCCGAAGACCGCGACGGACAACGGGAGACAGGCCGCCATAGCGGCCAGACAGATCTTTGTTTTGGTCCTGCTCAGCATCGGCGCATTATGCTCTGATGCCCGCGACGCTGCACGAAGGACCGAACGCTTGCTCAACAACCCGTTCACCAGCCTGCTCAACAACCGCGCCGAAGACAGCCCAGCCTCGCATGTGGCGCTCGAGACCACCCTGCTGCTGCACGGCGTCCCCCGTGCCCGGTCCGCCTCGCTCGCCGCCTCACTCGACGAGATCATCAGGGCCGAGCGGGTCCGCCCCGCGATCGTCGGCGTGGTGCGGGGCGTGCCGACCGTCGGCGTCACCAGGGCCGAGCTCGCCGACCTGCTCGACGAACCGAACATCCCCAAGGCCAACACCTCGAACCTCGGCCTGCTGATCCACAGGGGCTCCAGCGCCGCGACGACCGTCAGCACCACGATGGAGCTCGCCTCACTCGCGGGGCTCCGCGTCTTCGCCACCGGAGGGATCGGGGGCGTGCACCGAGGCTACGGACGCAAACTCGACATCTCCGCCGACCTCGTCGCCCTCGCACGCTTTCCCGTCGCGGTCGTCACCAGCGGCGTCAAATCCCTGCTCGATGTCGTCTCGACCCGCGAGGCCCTCGAAACCCTCGGCGTCCCCGTCGTCGGTTTCCGGACCGATGCCTTCCCCGCCTTCTACCTCCGCGAGAGCGACGCGAGCGTCGACGCCCGCTTCGACGATGTCCGCGCTCTGGCCCGCTTTGTCCGCTTCGAACTCGAACGCACGGGCCGCGGCGTCGTCGTCGCCAACCCGATCCCCGAGGCCGACGCGATCGAGCCGGGGTTGTTCGATGCGTGGCTGCGGGAAGCCGAATCCCGCGTCGCGTCTTCGATCAACTCGGGGCGGGATGTCACCCCGTCGCTGCTCGCGGCGCTGCACGAGCTCTCCGGAGGCGCCACGCTGAGGGCCAACATCGCCCTGGTCGAGGCCAACGCCGCCCTCGCCGGCGCCCTCTGCCGCGAGATGCTGCTCGTCGAGCCCGGCGCCCGTCTTCCAGACGAGCAGGACGGCTAGCGGCCTCCCCTCTACGCTTGCTCCCCGGAGGTGCAGATTCTGATGGCGGTGGTGCTCCGCAACAATCACGGGCAGTTCACGATCAACAACGCAGGTTGGGTGACGCTGCTGCGCCTCGCCTGGGACTACGGCTGGCGCCCCGCAGGCACCACCCCGCCCGAGCACTGGATCGCCCCGGACGACGCCGCAAAGGCATGGTCCTGGAACAACGCCGACTATGTGACCGGTCGGGGCCAGCGTGTCAGCGCCAGCGACGCTCGCCTCCTCGCAGAGGCCCTCGAGGCCATCCTCGACGACCTGCCCAACCACGACCCCGACGCGACCAGCGGCATCCGCGTGTACCAGGCCCCGGGCTTCCCCACCGTCCTCTACATCGCCGAGGACCGCCAGATGACGGCCTTCGAACGCCTCGGCGGGCGGAACAAGCAGGGCTTCGCCGAGTTCCTCGCCTTCTGCCGCGGCGGGTCGTTCACGATCTGGTAGGACTCCGCCTCCGACACGATCTCAGCCCGGTGGGTCGATCGTTGTCCGGTAACCGAAGCGCTAGGCAACCCTGGGCGGAGCCGGTTTACATATTCTTCGCGCCATCCGAGCTTCCCCCCGATGGAGTGGCTCGGTGCTTTCGCTACCATGTTGCAGATGCGGGCTCGGGAAGGCTGCTTAGAGCTTCCCGGTCCGTGACGGAGGAGTGACCCCAGCGCGAGGCCGGCTGTTCGCCGCCCCCGCGCTTGGGCTTGGACAGAAGACACCACGCTCGAACCCGCCCGCCAGATCGGTGTGCGCAGAGCGATCGCCCTGCGAGTCGACGCGGGGCCTCGGCCAGACACCGAAGGAGAAAGCAGATCATGCAGACCAGGAAGACAGCCGCCGCCATCGCCGCCGTCGCAGGCCTCTGCGGCGCCAGCCTCGCGCAGGACAGCATCAACTCGATCGCCGACGCGCCGCCCTTCTCCGACGCGCCCGAGGCGTTCGCGACCAACCAGGTCATCGCCGACTATGTCGTCGACCTCGCTCCCCTGGCCACGAGTTGGGGCAATGTCTTCGGCGTCGCCCCTGTGCTCAAGCAGCACAACTCCACCCAGGGCCAGTTCTACAACAACCTCCCCGGCGCAGGCTCGATCAGCCAAACCAACCTCATCGGCGTCAACGCACCTGCCCCCTTCTACCAGTTCTGGAACGCACCCGGCTTCGGCGTCCACCCCACCAACAACACCCAGCCCACGCAGACCCTCTCTCCCGCCGGCCCCACCACCCAGTTCGCCATCGCAGCCTCAAGCTTCGACGCCGGCGTCAACACACAACTCGTCGCCATCGTCAACTACGAGCCCTCCGAGCCAGGACGCCTGTATGTCCGGCGCATCAACGCCGCGGTCAACGGCGATCAGTTCTCCAGCAGCTCGCAGTTCGGCGGCGGCGCCATCGACGCCAGCGGCAACCTCTACTTCCGCGCCGACGACTTCAATGTCACCCGCCTCCCGCTCTTCAACGGCACCGGATCGATCCATGTCGATGCCCTCGGCCGCAACCCGAGCGTCGTGAGCGTCGTCTCCGACGGCACCGAGCTCGACTCGTCGAACATCATGCTCGACGGCGCGACGACCAATGTCCTCGGCCCCGCGGCCATCCCCGCCGATCGCGCCGGCGGGCCCCGCGCGATGACCACAAACTTTAATGACGAATTCATCAGCGGCCCCCCCACCACCTTCGTCAGCCGCGGCGGGAGCCACTTCGGCGCCACCGGCGTCACGACCCAGCGAGGCTCTGTCGCCTACAGCCCGATCACCGGCACGAACCCGGACTCGATCGGCACCGCTGCGCTCATTACCAAGTCCACCGGCGGGCCCAACGACAGCCTGCTGATCTGGGAGATCGACGCCAACGGGGAGGTCATCTCCGGCTCCAGCCGCCTGCTCACCCTCCCCTCGACCATCTCCGACCCCGTCAGCGGCCACTCGATCTCCGGCTCCGAGATCGGCGAGTTCGACCATGTCCGCAGCCTGACCGCATTCCGCGGCGCCAACGGCCAGGTCGCCGTCGGACGCCTTCCCAACGGGCGCAACATCGCCGCCGCCGTCACCTACAACCAGACCGGCTTCGGCACGAGCAACCAGCGAAACCCGCTGAACAACGTCGTGGCCGTCGACTGGAACCCGAGCGACCCCTCCGACCAGAACTGGCGCCTCGTCGCCTGGGTCGGCCCAGACAGCGTGCTCGGCACCGCCAACGGCGGCGCATTCAACTACTCCGCCGGCCAGATCGCCGGCGCCAACCCCGCCCTCCCCGGCGCGGGCAAGGCGATCAGCGACGGCCCCGGCGGCCAGAACCTCGGACGCCTCCAGGCCCTGGGCAACTTCGCCAACCTCGCCGGCCCCTCCATCAGCCCCCCCTACATCGACGCAAAGGGCAACATCTGGTTCGTCGCCGCCTCATACATCGACGATGTCGACCCCAACGGCGACCCCTTCCGGCGCGGCGGCACACGACTCTTCCGCGCCGTCTGGGACAGCGCCACAGGCGGCTTCGAGCTCGAACAGATCCTCGAGGTCGGCGACATCATCGACGGCCAGAACTCCGACACCCAGTACCGCGTCAGCTTCATCGGCGTCGCCGACGGCAGCACGCTCCGCTCCAGCACACTCTGGTCCAACAGCGGCAACGCCTCCGCCTGGAACAACACCGACCCCGCCGACATCGGCCAGCAGGACACCCGCGGCACCGGCGGCGTCTACCTCCCCGTTCAAATCACCTACGACAGCTCGGGCACTGGTCAGTTCCAGAACAATGTCGACCAGACCTACCAGGTCGCTCTCTACATCGGCCACCTCGAAGCCGCCACCCCCTCCTGCCCGCCCGATCTCAACGGCGACGGCGTGGTCGACGCCGACGACTTCTTCCTCTTCCTCTCCCTCTTCGCCGCCGGCGACCCCCGCGCCGACTTCAACAACGACGGCGTGATCGACGCCGACGACTTCTTCGCCTTCCTCAGCGCCTTCGCCGCCGGCTGCTAAAAGCCGGCAGGCCCCGGAGAGATCCAAGGCCGATAATCCGATCCGTTTCACACGGAACCCCCGCTTACCCGGGGGTTCCGTCTTTACTTGCCGGTTATCATCTGTACCCCGGCGTGCGGACCGCCGGGGACACAGATACACAAACCACCGGTGCACACATGAACGCCCCAAGCCGCAGAGCCCACGCCATGCACAAGACGCAGCGCACCATCGGCATACTCACGCTGTTGCTCTTCGCCCCGCTCGCCATCGCGCAGTGGAGCCCCGGCCAAGGTGACTGGACCAAGAGCCACGCAAGCGATGTCCGCGTCATGACCTACAACATCAAGGCCGGCATCTCTTCGATGGAAACCAAGACCGACGGCCCAACGCAGTGGAACGCCTTGGCGATGATCGTCGCCGCGGTCCAGCCCGACATCCTCATCATCCAGGAGGGCGGCGACAACAGCAACATCATCCCGAGCGCCACCGTCGACTCGCCCCAGGTTCTCGCCAATGTGATGGA
>SLFH01000358.1 GCA_007124345.1 Phycisphaerales bacterium
AAGGTCGACGGCGAGACCCGCTCGAAGATCGAGTCGGCGATCTCCAACCTCGAGAGCAAGCTCAAGGGCGACGAGAAGGCGCCGATCGACGCGGCTCTGACCGAGCTCGAAGCGGCCGCGAGCCAACTCGCCGAGGCCGCCTACAAGGCCGCCGCCCAGCAGGGCGCCTCGGGCCAGACCCCCGGCGCCGAGACCGATGCCTCGGCCGACGACGATGTGATCGACGCCGAGTACGAGGTGAAAGACGAGAAGAAGGATTGACGGGGCGCGAGGATCTGGGCGCTGGGCGCGGGGTTCGCGTCCGGTGACAGGCCTCGCGACAGAAGATCCAAGACGCGAACTCGCGGGACGCTGTCGGGCGTCCCGCGTTTTCTATGCGCCGGGCCGGCAGGCTTTGACGAGTTCGTCGAAAATCCGTTGGCCGAGCGGCGCGTGGGGCGTGCGCTCGGGGTGCCACTGCACGCCGAGGTAGAACGGACGACGGGGATCGTCGATCGCCTCGATCACCCCGTCGTCGGACTTCGCCGTGATGCGCAGCGGCCCGGGATCGCTCACGGCTTGGCGGTGCTTGCTGTAGATCTCGCCGGCTGGCAATGCCGAGCCATCTACGGGCACGATCGCGTGGCTTTGCTCCCAGTGGCGAGCCGCGTCGGGCGTGGTGTCGGGCATGTGCTGATCGAGTTCGCCCCCCGCCACGAGCGCCATCATCTGCATCCCGAGGCAGACGCCGAGCACCGGCGCCTCGGCCCGTGACACTTCGAGCAGCCGCAGGAGTTCGGTCTCGAACGCCTGGCGGTCTTCATGCACGGGCCGGGCCTCGGGGTGGGTCGGCACGCCGAAGGGCTCGGTCCGCGGATCGTCGCCCCCGGCGAAGACGAACCCGTCGAAGCGTTCGGCCGCCATCGCCTCGTTGCCCCGGATCGGGGGGATGTAGACCGGATGGCCCCCCGCCCGCAGCACGCTCTCGGCGTAAGTGCGGTAGGAAAAGACGCGGAGCGTCCCTTGCGCGGGTTCGAGATCCGTCGTGATGGCGATCAGGGGATTCGGCATGGTCTTCTCTGTCGGCGTTTCTAGACTACGCCCGTGCTCGGGCGTGCGCTGCTCATCTCGCTTGCGGTCAACCTCGTGCTCGGGGCGGCCATCCTGCTTTCGATCGTGCTGGGTTCGCGCCCGCAGCAAGCGGGCATCGTTGAAGGCCCGCCGCCGCTGAGGCTGGAAGCGCTGCGGCTGGTCCGTGTCGAGCGTCCCGGCGCCGAGCCGCTGACCGCCGAGCGGACGCCGCTCGGCTGGGTCGGGCGTCGGGGCGAGGACGGGCCGGCGATGGTGCTGGACGCCGACAGGATCTTGGCGTCGTGCCGCCTGCTTCGCGACGGGCTTCGCGCCGCCGAGTCCCAAGACGAACCGACCGATCCGCTCCGGATCGAGCTGTCGACCGAGACCGGTGCAGCGCTGATCGAACTCGGCGAGCCCGGGCTCGGCGGCGTCGCGCCCGCGAGGCTGGTGATGGACGATCACGAGCCGATGGCGATGACCGCGTCCGCGGAGCTCTACCGGCTCTGGGCCGGGGGCTTCGACGGTTGGCGCCCTCGGACGGTCTTCGCCGGGATGGGCGAGAACGCGTCGAGGCTCACGCTCGGTGTCGGGCAGACCAAACTCGCCGTCGCCCGGAGCGCCGGGCGGTGGGGAATCACCGATCCGGTTTCGGCGCCCGCCGACGCTGATGCGGTGCGTGCCGTGCTCGCCTCGCTCGCATCGATGCGGGTGCTGGCGCGTCCCGAGTCGGGCGCGAGGGCGGGGCTGGACAGGCCGGTCGCTGAGCTGACGGTCGAGCAGGACGCTCGGGTGACCGTCGGCGGCGAGGTCCGCGTCGAGACAACCCGCTGGTCGCTCACCATCGGCGCACAGTCGGACATCGATGGCGAGGCCCGCTTCGCGTCGATCTCGGCGAGGCGGGTGGCTCGGACGCCGCAGGGCACCGTCGAGGTCGCCTCGTGGGGTCCGGAACTGATCGAGATCGCCAGCGACGACCTTCGGGGCATCAGCACGGATCCGTCCGGTGTGGTCGCCAGGCGCGCCGTGCAGGAGCCCTCGGCCGATGTCCGTGTGATCGAGATTGTTTTGTCGGGGTCAGAGTCGGGCGACGCGTACAGGCGGGAGCTGGGACGGTGGCGGAGCGGGAGCGCCGGTGGGTCGCCTTCGGCCGAGACGGTCCGCTGGCTGGACCGGACGCTGGCGTGGATCTGCGATCGTTCGGCCGACGAGGCGGTCTTCTTCGTGCCCGACGGCTGGCGCGACATCGCGACGCTGCGCGTGCGGGGCGCCCAGGGCTCGCACACGCTCTTCGTCGGCGCGATCGACCTGCCATCCGGTGTGGTCGTCGGGATCGGCGACGGCACGGTCTGGCGGGTGTACACCGGCGAGGACGCGGCGCAGGTCACCGGTTGGCTGGCGTCGCGGGCCGGCTGAGCGAGTCTCAGTCCTCGGCTTTGTCGGCGGTGTCGTCGTTTTCTTCGGGATCGCTCTTGGTCCCGTCTTTGCGATCGCTGTCGCGTTTCTCTTTCTGTTCTTTGGCGAGGCGGTCGAGCTCGGCGAGCGCCGCGTTGTAGCGTTCCACTGCGTCGGCGGAGAGCCTGTTGATCGCTTCGGTGACCTCGCGCCCGCTCTCGAAGATGTTGGTGCCCAGGGCGGAGACGACCGACTCCATGGCACGCTGGTTCAGGAAGCCCTGGTCGAGGCGGAAGCTCGCGACCAAGCCCTTGCACGCGGCGCAGCCCAGAAAGATCGTGGGCGCGGCGTCGGGCTCGCGCGCGATCACGCCGAGAAGTCTGTCTTCTGAGCAGTGGGGGCAGGCGAGCACTTCTGCGAGCATGACGCCTTCTCCTTTCCCTGGGGTGTCACACCCCGACAACGCTCCACCACCACGGGCCGACGAGGAGCAGCAGCGTCAGCCCCGCGAGGCAGATCGCCCCGCCGAACAGGATCAGGTGCTTGGAGCGGATCTCGCCGGAACTGAAGGCGATGGCGTTTGGCGGGGTCGAGATCGGCAGCGCCATCGCCAGCGAGCACGACATCGCCACCCCGAGCCCCAGCGGGCTGGGGTCGAGCGCCCCGAGCCCCATCACAAGGGGCAGGAGGAGCGTCGCGGTCGCGGTGTTGCTCATCACCGTCGACATCGCGCACGCGGTGATGCAGACGATCGCCAGCACGACGCCCGCAGGGGCGCCTTCGAGGGGCAGCACCTCGACGATCGTCGCGGCCAGGCCGCTGCGCTCCATCACCTCGCCCAAGCAGAGCCCGCCCCCCATCAGGAGCAGCACATCCCAAGACATCGATCGAAGGTCGGAACTGTCGAGCACCCCCACCCCGAAGAGCACGATGATCGGTGCGAGCGAGACGGTGCCCGCCGAGAGCCCGTGCCATCCGCCGGTGATCCATCCGAAAATCGTAACACCGGTCATCACGAGGACGAGCTTCGGCCTCCAGCCCTTGGCCTTGGGCGGGGGCTCTTCGTCCAGGGTGAAGCGGGTGTCACGCTGTTTGCGCCCCGCGTACATCAGGAGGCACCACGCCAGAGCCAGCAGCACGACCACACCGGGCAGGCCCGCCATCATCCATGTGCCGAAGTCGATCGGCTCGCCCCGCTGCTGAAGGTAGCGGACCGCGATCGCGTTGGGCGGCGTGCCGATCGGCGTGCCCAGCCCGCCGATGTTGGCCGCAAGGGGGATCGAGAGGATCAGCGCGAGCCGCCCGGTGTGCCCCTCGGGCAGACGCGATACCAGGGGCAGGCAGAGGGCGAGCATCATCGCGGCGGTCGCGGTGTTGCTCAGCCACATCGAGAGCAGCGCGGTGATCGCCATCACGCCGGCGATGAGCTTGGGCATCTCCCCGCCGGTGGCGCGGATCACGCCCCTGGCGAGGCGCTCGTCGAAGCGGTGTTTGCGCAGCGCCGCCGAGAGCGTGAACCCACCGAGAAAGAGCAGGATGACATCGGAGAAGAACGGAGAGGAAAAGTCGGCCGGGACGGCCTCTATGTCGGCCGCCTCCAGCGCTGGCAGCAGCCAGACGAGGGCGAGGGCGAGCACGCTCAGGCTGGTGACAAACAGCGGGGCGGCCTCGGTGATCCACATCGCCGCCGCGACGATAAGGATCGAGAGCGCGATCTGCTCGGGCGTTTCGAGCCCGAGGGGGGCGAACGCGCCGGTCAGTCCGGCGGCGACGGCGCCAAGCGCGATCCCGATCCCGACCGACTTTCTGACAACCGTGCCCAAGTGCCGCCTCCTCAACACACAGAGTTGGAGGATATCGGGCTCTGGGCCTGTCCGCGGACGGCGATTTGCATGCCGCTTCGGGCGACATCGGCAGTGCGGGGGGTGGATTCCCCCTTGGATGCGGGGTCTTGTCGGGTACACTGCAGAGACGAACCTGTCAACCGAGGTGTCGGACCGACGCCGCAAGCGAGGACGAAACGGCCGGGTGACCGCCGAATCTGAGGAGAAATTTCCCATGCGTATTCCGTTGCGAATCGCGACCGGCGCGATGGCCGCCGTCAGCGTTGTTCCGGCCGCCATGGCCCAGCTCTCGTTCCAGACCGAGCTGCTGATCCAGGACACGATGTTCAACAACCCCGTGAGCGTCGCGGTCGACGCGGGCGGCGCGGTCCACCTCGCCTACACCTCGCAGTTCGGCACCAACAGCGACTCGAAGGAGGTCTGGTACGCCACCAACGCCACGGGCGAGTGGGAGTACAACCAGATCACCGACAACAACGTCAGAGAGGAGTTCCCCTACCTGATGATCGATTCGTCGGGGGTGCTCCACCTGACCTTCCACACCGGCATCCCCGCCGGCAACCGGGTCCGCTACACCAACAGCGCCATCCGGCCGCTGATCGACGCCGGCGAGGCCGACCTGATCAACATCACCCCCGACACCGATTCGTACATCCTGCCGAAGATCGATGTCGACGCCGACGGCGTGGTCCACTTTGTCTTTCAGACCCAGCGCTTCGGTGGTCCGAGAAACGACATCGTCTACACCACATGGGACGCGCAGAACGGCGTCGGACCCCTCCGGTTCCTCACCAGCAACGCCGCGATCGAGAACCGAGAGCCGGTGCTCGCCATCGGGCCCGACGGGGTCGTCCATATCGCCTACGAAGAGGGCAACGGGATCTTCGCCAACCCGCTGGTCTACCAGAACAACAACACGCCGACCGGCGACTTCCAGACCGTCGGCACCGGCCTGTTCGTCAATGTCGCCCGGGTCGGCATCCTCGCCGACAGCACCGGCAAGGTCACCATCGGCTTCCGAAACGACGACACCTTCGCGATCATCGAGAGCAACGGCGCGGGCTTCACGCCGATGCAGGACCTGACCGCCCGGGGCCAGTTCCGGGCTGCCTTCTACGACAAGTTCGCCCTCGGACCGGACGACAAGCGTTACTTCGCCTTCTGTCACAACATCACGGCGCTCGCGCAGCCCGGCGTCTACCTCATCGCCGAGACCGACACCGGCTTCACCGACCCCATCCGCATGGAGGGCGTGTCGCCGCAGTCCTATGTCTCGGCGTCGCCCAGCGTCGGCGCGGACGGCACGATCGCGGTCGGCTACACCTTCTCCGACTTCCGCACCACCGTCGTCGCCGACCTCTATGTGGCTGTCAGCGAGGACGACGAGTGCGTCGCCGACCTGAACAACGACGGCGTGGTTGACGCCGACGATTTCTTCCTCTTCCTCCAGCTCTTCGCCTCCGGCGACACGCGGGCCGACATCAACGGTGACGGCGTGATCGACGCCGACGACTTCTTCGCCTACCTGACCCTGTTCGCCCAGGGCTGCTGAGCGAGTTGAGCCCTCAAGGCTCTGCATACTGCATGAAAGAAGCCGGCCCGGGCGAACACCCGGGCCGGCTTGCTTTTTCCAAAGGCGAGGTCCGCTTCAGCGTCTGCGTCGCATCAGCCCGAGGCCGCCGATCGCCAGCACCGCCGCGGCGCCCGGCGCGGGGACGACCACCGCGTACAGGCCGGCGCCGGGGACACGGGGGTTGACAAGGCTCAGGAAGTCCGACGGGGTGGTGACGAGGATGTCCTGCCCGTTCTGCTGGAACAGGGCGTCGACCCCGGCGAAGACGCCCGTCTGCTGCGCGATCGGGATCACGCCCGTCAGCCCGTTGTACCCGGAACTCTGCAGCGCCAGCCCGAAGTGGTTGAGCAGCGGGTTCCACGCCCCGGCTTCCTGCGCCGCGTTGGTGTACCCGCCGGTGCTCATCGAGCCCGCGGCGAGGTACACGCTCCCGCCTCCGAGCACATAGTCGAGCAGCACACCCGGGTCCGGGTCCGCCCCGTTGACTCGCCCGCCGACAAAGACCCCGTCGTACTGGCTCAGGGTCGGCAGGTCGAAGGCGACGCCGGTCGAGACGGTCCAACTGTGCCCGAGGCTCCCCATCGTCTGGGCGAGCGTCGAGCCTGTCAGACCGAAGTTCGACGAGTACGCCAAGAACGAGCCCGACCCGCCCCCGGCAAAGAAACCGGTCACATTGCTCACGAAAGCGCCCGTCGCCGGCGCCTGAGCGAAGCCGTGGTCGCTCAACGTCCACTCGTCGTTGGCGACGACGATCTTCCCCTGCCCCATCGCGGCCGTGGCCCCCGCAAGCCCGAGAGCCCCGGCGATCAGCACGATCTTCGCGTTGGCGGTCTTCATCTCTGGATCTCCTCTTGGGTTCTTCAACATGACGATCCGTGGCAAGGGGCTCCCTTGATCCGGGCGTCATCCAAAGAAAGAGTGATCCAGACCGAAGCGGCGTCAACCCCGATCGATTTCCTGCCAAAGAGAATCGGTTATAGGACGATGCCAGCCCGGTTCTCTCCGCCAGGTTCACACGCCTCGGCGCAGAAAAAACGCGACGCAGGGTCGTAGGTCCCCACGCCGCGCGGTGTGTTCAAGCGGGATGTCGCGCCCCAATGGACGCAGCGGGGAGTGTCCGAGCCGTCAGCGCCGACGCCGCATCGCGAGGCCGGCCACGGGGAGGAAGACGAGGGCTGTCGCGGGCGCCGGGATCACGGCCGCCGAGCGGAGCGACATGCTGAGCTTCACGCCCTCGTTGGGGTTGTTGTGCGTGAAGTCATCGAACGAGACAAACCCGGCGAGGCTCCAGTTGTCCGCGTAGAGGTCGGCGTTGTCGCCGAAGAAGGCGAAGGTCTCGGCGTAGGTCGGCCCGGCGGGCCCGACGCTGAGCGAGGGGATCGCGACGCTCGCTTCGCTGGGCGAGCTGAACGCCGCGCGGTCGAGCACGACCATGCCGCGCGACCCGCTGGTCGCGATCTGGATGAGGTTGGGCGTCGAGCCCGGCGCCGAGGCGTCGTAGGTGAGCACCGACGAGTTGCCCGCGTCGTTGGTGATGGTCCAGGAGAGCTCCCTGGCGACCGAGTCGAATGCGAGCGAGAAGCCGAACGACCGGCCCTCGAAGTTGCTGCGCCCGTTGCCGTTGTTGAGGAGGTTGTCGCCGACGAAGGGCTGCGGCGCGTCGCTGAGGCGCATGGTCCAGTTGGTCGTGTCCGCCTTGAAGCGGGCCTCGACCCGGTCGGACGAGGTGTAGCCGAGCTGCTGCCCGTCGACGGCGGAGAAGAAGGTGATGCTGAAAGCCATCGCGGGTGTCGCAAAGATCGCCGCGGCGGTCGCCGTCATCATCGTGCGCTGCATGCCGGTTTCTCCCGTGTTTTGTCGCCAACCGGGGCGCCTCCTGGGCGGACGGGGCGCGATCGCCCCGCACATACAGCATCCGATTCGCGCCCGCCGAAGGCACGCGAGCGGGTCGCGATTGCACGATGATCGGGTCGGTCTGCGCCGCCTGCGCCGTCTGCACGGGGCGGGGGAGCGCCTGGGCACGCCCGGGGGCCTATAGAACCACAAGGGACCTGCCGTTTGCCCGCCCGGTCCCGACCAACAAGGAGCAGACCCATGGCCGCAACGCCCTCGAACATGACGCCGCTCGGTTCGCCCTGCCCGGACTTCTCGCTGCCAGACACCGTCAGCGGGGAGGCCGTCTCGCGAGGCGATTACAAGGGCCGGCCCCTGCTGGTGATGTTCATCTGCAACCACTGCCCGTTCGTCAAGCACATCCGCTCGGAGCTCGCGCTGCTCGGGCGCGACTTCGAGGGCAAGCTCGGCATCGTCGCAATCAGCTCCAACGACATCGAGAACTACCCCGACGACGCGCCGGACAAGATGAAGATCGAAGCGGCGGAGGCAGGCTACGCGTTCCCGTACCTCTACGACGAGTCGCAGAAAGTCGCCCACGCCTTCAAGGCCGCCTGCACGCCCGATTTCTTCCTCTACAACGCCGAACACAAGCTCGCCTACCGGGGCCAGCTCGACGATTCACGCCCAAAGAGCAGCGAGCCGGTGACCGGTCGCGACCTGCGTGCGGCGATCAAGGCCGTCCTCGAAGGACGGAAGCCCGACGAGAACCAGACCCCGAGCATGGGCTGCAACATCAAGTGGAAGAAGGGCAACGAGCCGAAGGACTGAAGCGCCCTCACCCCACATGCACCAGCACACGCCGCGCATGCCCGCGTCGGCGGTGCTCCCATACATAGATCCCCTGCCAGGTCCCCAGCCCGAGCCCGCCCCTGATCACCGGGATCGAGAGCGAGACATCCGTGAGGGCGGCTCGGATGTGCGAGGGCATGTCGTCGGGCCCCTCGGTGGTGTGGGTGAACAGCGGGTCGCCCTCGGGCACATGCCGCTCCAGCCAGCCTTCCAGATCACGCTTGGCCGAGGGGTCGGCGTTTTCCTGGATCGTCAGGCTCGCGGAGGTGTGCCGGATGAAGACGGTGCAGAGGCCGATCTCGATACCCGAGTCGCGCACGACACCCGCGACCTCACGAGTGATCTCGTACAGGCCTCGCCCGGGTGTGTGGATCGTCAGTTCATGAACGGTCGGCATCGGCGGATTGTTGCGCCGCCAGCGCCGACGGGACGGCGGGCCCCATCGCCCAAGGGCTCTCCGCCTCCTTGGGCTTGAGCATCCACGCGCTGTACGCCGCGGCTCCCGCGATCGCCGCGACCGCGACGCCTCCGACCACCGGCCGCAGCCACACGCGTTCCTGCTTGCCCGGCACGAGCAGCACGGCCGCCGCGCCAAGGGGCGCGATCCCCAGCAGCAGCAGGGGGAGCGTCGGCGTGTCTTCGTTGTAGAACTGGGCGATCAGGAGATACTGCAGCATGACCGCCAGGAGTGCCGTCACGCCGCCCCGGGCGAAGCGCATCTGGCGGTAGAAGAAGAGCCCGACGACCATCGTCGCGATCAAGATCGGGACGAGCGCTGAGCCGAGCCTCGCCCCGTTGGCG
>SLFH01000389.1 GCA_007124345.1 Phycisphaerales bacterium
GGCCGCGGGGCGCTCGTCGAAGACATCGCCGCCGGAAACATCGTTGCCGAAGACGCCCTGCGCCCACATCTGGTGGAGCAGGCCGAAGTACCCGGCGGTGATCGGCGTCGCGCCGCTGGTGCCGCCGAAGTCACGGTAGTGCGTGTCGTTGTTGCCGCCGGTGGTGAGGATGTTGTGGTAGAAGTGGGTCAGGTCGGGCTTGATCCGACCGTCGTCGGCCGGGCCGATGCTCGCGCCGTTGCACCAGCAGTCGTCGGACTTCGTCAGCGTGTTCTGGTGCTGGACGCCGCCGACGGAGACGATGTTCTTCGCCCAGGCCTGCGGCCTCGACTGGCGGTTGCCGGAGTTGGACTGCGACTGGGTGATCAGGATGTTGTGGTCGAAGAGCAGTTCGTCCATCTCGGCGGAGATGTTCGAGTAGACGAGGTTGCGGGGCGAGCCCCAGCTGTTGGTCTGGAAGACGGCGCGGTACGGGCCGTTGGGATCCACGAGCCGTCCCGTGTGGGCGTAGCGGTCGCCGAGCTGCTGGTACGCGCTGAAGATGATCGTGTCGGCGTCGGGGAGCAAGCCGCGGGCCTGCGCGTTGTTGTTGCCCGTCGCGAAGACGATGCCAGTCACCGGCGTGCCGTGCCCGAAGCTGGTGGTGTTGCCGCCGTGGATCAGGATCGACTTGCCGGCGAACTCGACATGGGTGGTGCGCAGGCCTCCGTCCATGACCTCGCCGCGGACACCGGCGCCGGTGAACCCGCCGGCGGTCTCGATCAGGTTCGCGCCACTGATAATACGGGCGATGTCCATGTCCTCCTCGGGCGCTCCCCAGCGGTCGACGAACTGCACCTCGTTGAGGCGGAGGACCTGTCGGAGCTGCTGCCCGTCGAGCGTCGCGTCGAGCAGGAAGCCGTTGGGGTTCAACTGGTCGATCACGCCGCCGACTCGGACGATCTCGTCCGCGACGGTCTGCTTCATCGCGTTGTCGGATTCAAGGACCTTGATGTGGTACCGGCGGGTCGGGATGAAGTCGGCCGCGTTGAGCTCCTGCAGCACCGCGTGCTCGACCTTGTATGCCGGGTGCACCGGTCCGACCCAGCGGACGAAAGGCATCGCCTCGACGGCCTTGCGGGCCTCGGGGCTCATGCGGACCAGATGGGCCTGGTCAGCCATGAACTGGTGCACCGTCCCGCCCGCCTCGCGGACCGCCTGGCGGTACGCCTCGATCGGCCGGGTCTTGAACTGCACGATGAACAGCTCGGCCTCGGGCCCTGCCCGCAGGTCCGGCGCCACCGGGGGCGTGCCGACCGTCGGGTCGAAGAAGCCGTTGTGCAGACGGATGAGCTGCCTGCGCTCGAACGGGCGGGTGAACGACCGGCCGTCGAGCGAGATCGCGTACCGCTGCGCCCGCGCCGGCCCTTCCTCCCACATCGCGACGGCGGCGGTGGTGCCCGCGACCTCGATCAGCCGCTGGTTGCTGATCGGCTGGGTAGTGATGTGGAACGCCGGCCTGCCGTCCAGCGACAGTCTGTGGACGGTGCCGTCGCTGACGAGCTCAAGCCCAGCCATGGCGTCGGCCCCGAAGGCCCCTGCTCCGATTCCGAGCGAGCACGCCCAGACCGACCAATTCACGCTCTTCTTGTTCATAAACTCATACCCCAATCTTGGAGACAACCTGGCGGGACTGTGACGGCCCGCCCCAACGGCCCGCCGCCTGCGTCGGTGAGACTTCGGCACTGAACTGGCAAACAACATAACAGATCCCGGGGCGAAGAACACCCGGAAAAACACATACGCGGCGAATAGACCGGGGTTCCGTATTCGTCCTATAACAGAAATGCCTCTCCTGGAGTCCGCAATAGCCTCGGCCCACGGCCATCTACGCCGCCCCGCGACGGCTCGCTCCGCCCGACTCCCTGTCGATTTAGGCCTTTGGGCGGGTCAGAGGTTGGACAAAGAACTCGGACGCGAACAGCTAATGCTGACGCGCATGGCTGGCGGTTCAGGTACCCATGGCGTCGGGGCGGTCTGTCCGAGGCCGCCGGGCGAATGCTCCTCAGAACAGGTGGCGGGGCGTCGGGGGAGAGCGGTACCCTTGATCCATGTCCAACGAGCACAGCAAAGACCGGTGGATCCTTTGGCTTTTCGTCCTCTGCGCCGCGCTGGCGTGCGCCGGGTGCTCCTCGGTCCGGGTGACCGATCCGCCGAGGACCGCGACGGAGCAGTTCATGCTCTCCACCGCCGCGACCGAGGCTGTGAACGGGCTCTCCTTCGAGAACCTCCGCGGTCGCCAGGTCTGGCTCGACGACCGGTACTTCGCGGCGTCCGAGTCGGCCTTTGTGCTGGGTCAGCTCCGGGCCCGCCTGCTCCTGGCGGGCGTCCGCCTCGTGCCCGACCGGGACCAGTGCGATGTGATTGTCGAGGTCCGCAGCGGCGGTGTCGGCATCGACCGCTACGACTCGCTGGCGGGCCTTCCCCCGGTGTTCATCACCAGCCCGATCGAGGGCGCCGCGGGCGCCCCGCTCGTGACGCCAGAGTTGGCGATCGCCAAGAACCAGCGGCAGCGAGGGTTCGCCAGCGTCGCCTATGTCGCGTATTGGCGTGAGACCGGGGACGTCGTCGCGGCTTCGGGCCCCTCGATCGGCCGCTCGACACGCGACGACTGGTGGTTCTTCGGGCTCGGCCCGCGCACGACCGGCGACATCGCCCCCTCCGATCGTGACCCTCGGTGACAAAGCCCGATTCGCAGAAGCCCGAACGCCCGGCGCGCCAAGCCCGGCGTCAACGGAAACGACGCGCCCGCGACCGCGTGGTCATGGTCGAGGTCCGTCGCCGACGCTGGCTGCGCCGGCTGATCTGGCTGTTGGTCCTCGCGGCGGTCGCGCTGGGCGTCTACCTCGGCGCCGAGGCGGTTAGAAAGAGTGACCTGCCCCGCTCGATCGCCGAGAGCGTCGCTTCGCGGACGCTCGGGCTGCGTGTCGAGATCGCGGAGGTCGATCTGGCGTGGAGCGGGGAAACGGTGGTCCGAGGGATCACCGTCCGCCTGCCGCTGGAAGAGCAGACGATGGTCGAGGTCGGACGCGTCGGCGCGACCCACCGCCATGTCGGGCTGATCGGCCTGCTGCGCGACCCGGGCCTGCGCCGCCTCGAACTCGAAGAGGTGCGGATCATCGCCGAACGCGACGCCGCGGGCGGCTGGAACATCGCAGAAGCCCTCGCGCGTGTCGGCGCGGCGCTGGGCGGACGCGACGGCGGCGGAGGCGTGCCCGGCCTCCCCGAGCTCCGGGCCGAGAGCGTGACCATCGTGCTCCGCGACGCGGGGCGTGATGTCGGCGAGCTGCAGATCCGACTGACAGGCGACCCAGAGACATCCGTGGCCTACGCCTTCGAGGTCTCCGAGGCGACGCTGGGCAGGGCGAGGGGCCGCATCGGGGTGGGCGCCGACTGGGCGCACCGCGTGAGCTTCCAGCTCGACTCGCTCGGGCCGCTGGTCGACTTTCTGCCCGAGGACTTCCGGCGCGAGGCCAGGGCCGTCAACGCCTCGGGGCGGTGGGCCGGGCAGATCGCCAGCGGCGGGCTCAAAGGGCGGCTGCAGCTCGATCGCGCGGATCTCGGTCCGCTGCACGCTTCCGGCGGGGCGATGCTCTCCGCCGGCGCCGGCGCTCTCGGCGTCGAGCCCCGTTCGATCCGAATCGTCGCCGAAGGGATCGGCGAGGCGCAGCTTACGGGCGGCGCGGTTCGCTACGTCAACGGCTCCGTAGGCCTCGAGAAGCTCCGGGCAAAGTCCCTGGGCGTGACCGCCGACATCGAGGGCGTCTGGCGCCTGGGGCGTGAGACCGGCGAGTTTTCGATCGTCTGGAGCGGCGGGCAGGCCGGCCCGGTCGACGCCCACCACGGGAGCGCGAACCTGCGCGTGCTGCTCTCTGAAGCGGGGCGGACCGTCATGACGGGCTCGGCCGAGTCGATGATCGACGCCGGGCCGAACGCCGTCCGCGCCGCGATCGACTTCGACGCTTCGGGCAATCTCCCCGAACGCGCGTCAGCGGGCTTCTCGTTCAGCAGGCTCGAAGTCTGGGACGCCGAAGGTGGCGTGATCGACCTGTCGCGCCTCGGCGCGAGGGTCGCCTACGAGCCCGGCCTCGTGAGCCTGAGCAACCTCGACCTCCCCCAGGCCCGGCTCAGAACGGCCAGGGCGGAGTACGCGATCGACACCGGCGCGTGGAACATCGATATCGGCGTCGAAGACTGGTTGGTCCCGGGGCTGGTCGCGCTCGACCGCCTCTCGCTCGCCGCCCAAGCCCGCGGAAGCGGCGTCGCCGCCGACGCGTGGGACCTGTCGGTCCAGAGCAGGCTCGCGAGCGTGCAGGCCTCCGGCTCGTACGACCCGGAGCGCCGGACACCGCTGCTCGCTCGGACCACGGTCGCGCTCCGCATCGCCGACGAGACCGAAGACGGGGCCGCGCCCGCCCTTATCGCCGGCAGCGTGCTCGCCGAGCTCGAGCTCGGGGGCACGCTCAACCCCGTCGGGCTGTCGGGCGAGGGCTCGCTCGCGCTGGCGGACCTGCGCCTGCGAGGCGAGCCGCTGGAACCCGTCACCATGCGCGGGCTCGCCGAAGTCGACGCCGGCGGCATCGTCTACACCTCCGAACGCTTCGAGCTCCTCGGAGGCGAGGCGGGCATCATCGCCCTGATCGACCCCGACGCCAGCATCGATATCCGCATCGGCGCCGACGGGCTCGCGTTCGATCAGCTCTCTGAGGCGATCGGTGTCGGGACGAGACTCGCCGGCGTTGCGGGCTTCGAGCTTGTCGCGAAGATTCCCGAGGGCGACGCGGGACGCGCGACGCTCACCGGCGAGTGGTCGGCCCGAAACCTGCTGCTCGATCCGATCGAGATCGCCCTCGCGTCGGGCCGAATCGAGGCCGACAGGCGCGAGGCTCGGCTGCAGGACATCCTGCTCCGCCAGGGCGAAGGGCATGTCAGCGGCATGATCGCCTACGACCTCGTCACCGAGGCGGGGCTCCGGGTGGATCTCGATGCGCACGAGTGGCCCCTCCGCTACGCCGAATTTGGCGCGATACTCAACGCGGAGGTCTCCGGGTCCGTCGACACCCAGGCGATGACCGCCGACATGCTCATGAAGGGCCGGGCCGAGGCGACCTTCCAGCAGAACCCGATCGGCAGCGGAGACTTCGACGGCGCGGTCCGCGGGCGCACCCTCGAGATCGGTTCCGCCGAACTGCTCGCGGGGGGAGGGCGGATCAACGCCGCCGGTCGCGTGCCCCTGGACGACTGGACCGAAACAGAGCTGCGGGCCCGGATCGAGGGCGTCGACGCCGTCTCGATCGGGCGTCGATTCGCCCCCCCCGACGCGGACAAACTGCTCGACGACCTGCGGGGCCTGATCGACGGCGAGCTGAGCGTCAGCCCGAGCCGCGGCCCCGGCTCGTTCGGTCCCTTGCTCGTCGACCTCCGGGGCATCGTCGAGCGTGGCGGCTTCCGCGAGGTCGACCTGGACACCTACGACATCCGCCTCTGGGCCGGGCCCGAGCGCATCGTGCTCGAGCACGCCCGCCTGGGCGTCGCCGACGGATCCGTCGAGGTCTGGGGCACCTCGACCATGCACGGCCCCGAGCGCTTCGTCCGCCTGAACGCCACGATCGGCCGCCTCGACCTCGACCGCCTCGCGCGCACCGCGGACCCCACGATGGACCCCGTCCCAGGACGCATCTCCGGCGGCGCGGTCGTCGGCGGGTACACCCGACGCCCCCACCGCCTTTTCGGTGAGTCAAGGATCATCGTCGAAGAGTCTGAAATCGGTAATCTCCCGGTGATCTCGACGCTCTACAACGCGCTCAATGTCCGGCCCCGAGACCGCGAACCCGTCGGCGCGGGCTTCGCCGAGATCCGCCTTGAAGGCGAGGCGCTCGAAGTCACTCGCTTCGAGTACTTCAATCGCGGCGTGGATGTCTTCGCCAGCCTCCGTCTCAACCAGGTCATGGCGCTGGGCGAGAGCCCGCTCGACGGCTATGCCGGCGGACGCATCCGACCCCTGCGCGACCTCGATCTCCCGTTCGCCGCGACGATCGACCGCATGCTCGCCTCGGCCCAGGCCGACGCGGTGACGGTCAGAATCGGCGGCACCCTCGAGAACCGCTCGATCCGCATCGTCCCCTTCAGCGAAGCGTTCGAGGGCCTTTCGAGCATTCTCGGCGGCAATCGCGAACAACCCGAACGCTAGACCGATCCTCTCACGCACTACCCTTCGCTGCGATGCCCACGCCCTCCCGAGTCGACCGCGAGACAACACCCGCCCCGTCCCGGCCTCCTGATCGCCACTCCGACGCCCCGACTCTTCCGCCGCCGAGCGCGATCCTCGCCGTCGGCGCCGGGGGCGTGATCGGCGCCGCGGCACGCCTCGGCTTCGTCGAGCTCTTCCCCAACCACGCCCAAGGCGTCCCTTGGACCACCCTCGCGGAGAATGTCGTCGGCGCGTTCCTGCTCGGGCTCGTCCTCGTCGCGATCCTGGAGCGTTGGAGCGGCAAGCCGCACCTCCGCCCGTTCCTCGCCACCGGCGTGCTCGGATCGTTCACCACATTCTCGAACTACACCGTGGAGATCGTCACACGGACAGAGATCGGCGTCGCGGTCCTCTACGCGCTGCTGAGCATCGCTCTCGGCCTCGCCGCCGCGGTCTGCGGCATCCTGATCGGCCGACGCCTCTTCCGCGCAAACCACGCCCGGCAACCGGGCAGCACGGGGGGCTCGACATGACCCCGACTCTCTTCATCCTGGCTTCCCTCGCCGGCGGCGCCGGGGCGATCGCTCGCTACCTCGTCGACTTCGCCGTCTCCCAACGCCTCAGGACTGTGCTCCCCCTGGGCACTTGGGCGGTGAACCTCAGCGGGTCGCTCTTTCTCGGCATCCTCGTCGGCTACGCCAGCCAGACCGACCTCCCGCCGGAACTCACCATCACTCTCGGCGGCGGACTTCTCGGCGCGTACACGACCTTCTCGACCTGGGTGTACGAAGCCGTACGCCTCTGCGAAGAGCGGGCGTGGAGACTCGCAACACTGCATGTGCTGGGCAGCCTGATCGCCGGCGTCGCGGCCGCGGCGGGAGGGATTGGCATTGGGATCTTGCTGGGGGGCGGGGTGTAGACAGCATCGATCGCGGCGCATCGATCACCCTTGACGACGCTGCTGCAAGCGATGCGCCCTTCGCCAGCCCAAGCAAAGCGTCCGCCCGGCCTGACCCCCGTGCGCGATTGCATGGGGGACGCCGGGCGGACGCGTGCGGTGTTGTGCGGGAGGGCTCAGCCGGCGCTAGCGGCAGCGCTTCCGACGGATGTCTCGTCTTGGGGCTCGTAGGGCTGGATGGCCAAGACGCGATCGATCGCCTCTTCGATCTTGTCGGGCCTCAGGCCCGCGGCGCGGACGATGCCTTCGCGGTCGACGATGACATAGTACGGCCACCACTGCACGCCGTAGGCGTTCCGGGTCGCGTCGTCGATGTCGGCGGCGGTGGCGAAAAGCCCGCCGTGCCTTTCAGTCGTTTCCATCATGGTCTCGCTGCCGCGGGTGTTGCACACACCCACGAAGCGGACCTTCTTGCTGACATACTTGCGGGCGATCTCGGTGTTCTTGGGCATGGCGGCGCGGCAGGGCGGGCACCAGGTGCCCCAGAAGTTGATGACGACGATCTCGCCGCGCATCGACTCGAGCGAGCCGCCCTTGAGGTCTTCGTCGCCGCTCTTCCATTCGCCGACTCTGAACTCCGGGGCCCGCTTGCCGATCTGGCTCTGGATCCTCTCCCAACGCTTGTCGTTGGCTTCGTTGGAGGTCGCCGCGTAGGTCAGGTCGCGGGTCAGGAAGTTCTCGATCGTGTACTCCGGCTGCGATTGGGCCGAACGACGGTCATGCTGGCCCTGGTCGCCGCTGACCACCGCGAACGATGTGGCCGCCACGGCGCCCACGATGACGACAATCGCCCCGGCCTTCCTCGCCCACGAACCGCCGCAGTTGTCTTTGCTCGCCATCAGGTCGTCCTCCGCTTTGGTGTTTGCGCCCAACGATGTGCCGGGCATGGATTGTGGCTCCCGTGTCGGGAGTAAGCAGAATACACGGAATCACCCGCTGCGTGTACGATTTTTTCCGCACGGCAGGCCGAAGCCATCCCCGACACGACCGGCAAGCAGACGAAGCCCGGCCGAGCGAACCTCGAAGCTGCCCCGAGAGGCCCCCAGAACGAGGGTGGTTGGCCGCGTGGCTCCGCATACAGGCCGCGGGCGTCCAACTCATGACCTGGTTCGGCGCGGCCTGCCAACTGCACCGCGACTGGCACAACGACAGCGAGGGCCTCGGCCAAATCTTCTCCAGTCACCTCCCCTCCTACCGCAACCTCATCACCAGCTACAACGCGCTGGCGAAGTGACAGCCGCGGCAAGCTCCCACTCATCCTGGCCGCCTTCGCAGGCGGCGCCGGGGCGATCGCCCGCTACCTCGTCGACTTCGCCGTCTCCCAACGCCTCGGGACTGTGCTCCCCCTGGGCACTTGGGCGGTGAACCTCAAACGCGCGTGGAGACTCGCAACGCTGCATGTGCTGGGCAGCCTGATCGCCGGCGTCGCGGCTGCGGCCGGAGGCGTCGGGATCTGGGTCGTGCTGGGGATGGCGCTCGGCGGCGGGGCCGCGTGGCGCAGCAAACAATCAGGACCCGAGCCCCGGCGGTCGCGGATGGCCGGCTTGGATCACTCGAGCGAAAAAAAGCCCGGCGTGAAACAGACACGACCACCAAACAAATGCGCGACCGCCAGAGGCATCGGGGGTCCTGAGGAGTCCGAACCGATGCGTCATCGCTGTTGCCGACGCTGACTTTCGTCGTCGCGACGGGATGGCGCACGAAGGTCGTGCCGGCCGTTTCGAAGCCGCTCGGAAGGCTCTCACCCTGCCGAGCGGCGCTCCTCTACTCGCTCTCCCGTCCTGTAGGTAGCACCGGAAGAATTACTTCTTGCCGGGATTCGTCTGCTTGGCCTGATGCTCGCCGGGCTTGCCGGTCTGCTGGGCCTGACCGACTCGGTCGGGCTTCTTGCCCTGCTGGTCCGCGTCGCGACCGGCCTGGCGTTCCTGGTCGGTCTCGCGTTTGTTGCCGGGCGTCTTGTTCTGCTCATCACGCTGGTCCTGCTGGGCCTGCGGATTCTGCTGATTCTGCTTTTCGGGATTCATGAAGAACACTCCGTTGTTAAGTGGCTCGGGGAGCCACGGTCTACCGATCGGCGCCCGTCGCACACGCGTGGGCGTCAACGCTTGAGAGCCGTCGTGCGGCGCGACGGGCCGGAC
>SLFH01000387.1 GCA_007124345.1 Phycisphaerales bacterium
CAACAGATGGAGACCCCCCCATGAACGGTTTGACTCGAACGGTTCCCGGCGTCGCGCTGGGCGTGCTGCTCGCGTGCGGCTCGGCTTCTGCGCTCCCCCACGCCGAGTTCGTGAACATCGGCTCGTTCCCCGACGCGCCGTCGCAGATGAACGCCCGCGCCGTGACGGCCGACAAGTCGACCGTCATCGGCGAGGGCGTGGTGCACGCCGGCCAGGGCACCATCGTCGTGCACTTCGACATGGACACCGGCGCGTTCACGCCGCTCCCCGGCACGGGCGGCGATATGCGGACCGCGTCGCACGACGGGAGCGTGATTGTCGGCTGGACGTCCGCGAACGACCCGATCGACCCGACGCGACGGGGCGCCTTCGGCTACTACCACCGCTTGGGCGACCCCGAGAGCACGATCGTGCCCAACCAGATCTTCAACGCCATAAGCAACGCCTGGAGCGTGAGCGCCAACGGGAGGTATGTCGTCGGGTACCGCAACTTCACGCGTCAGTTCAACCCCTGCTGCGCGACTTTCATGGACGGGTACATCTGGGACCTCCAGACGATGAACGAGCCGCTGAATCTGCCCGATCCCGCCGGGACGGGGCGGTTCGCGACCACCGGCGTCAGCAACGACGGGCAGTTCATGGCGGGCTTCGCCGAGTTCCCCGACGACAGCTCGGTCGCGGTGGTCTGGGCCGCCGACGGCAGCAGCGCGCAGGTCCAGGTGCCCGACGCGCTGAGCAGCCGCTTCCTCGTGATGAGCGCCAACGGGCGTTACGCCGCGGGCTTCGCACTCATGCACCTGGGCGTGGGCTTCGACTTCCGCGAGGACGGGTTCATCTACGACCTGCAGACGCAGACGATCACGATGATGGGCCAGACGCCCGCGGGCTTCAAGGGCGCCGTGCCCTCCTGGATCTCCGACGACGGCAAGACTGTCGTGGGCACCCTCAACGCAGAGCTCTTCTACGACTTCCCGTTCGGCGCCGCGTTCATCTGGACCGAGGAGCATGGCCTCGAGAAGCTCGCCGACCATATCCTCAACCGCCATCAGGGCGTCGATCCGAGCGAGTTTCGCGACCTGGTCACCGGCTACGGCGCTTCCGCGGACGGCAGCGTTGTTGTGGGCGTCGGTCGCGACCAGGACTGGAACCGCTTCCCCTACGCCGTGCGTCTGGGCGTCGACGCCCCCTCCTGCCCGGCGGACCTGACCGGCGACGGGGTTGTGGACGCCGACGACTTCTTCCTGTTCCTCCAGCTCTTCGCCTCCGGCGACAGCCGCGCGGACTTCAACAACGACGGCGTGATCGACGCCGACGACTTCTTCGCCTACCTCACGGCGTTCGCCGCTGGCTGCTGATTCTCCCTCTGCCCGGCGCGACGGAAACGGCGCGACGGGGTTTACCCCACCCCCCGAAGACGCGAACGCCCCGAACCCCGGAGGTCCGCGTCAAGCAACAGACGGAGAACACCAGCATGAACGGTTTGAATCGATCGGCTCCCGGCGCAGCCCTCGCTACGCTCATTGCGTGCGGCTCGGCGCTCGCGCTGCCGCACGCTGAGCTCACGGACCTCGGCTCGTACCCCGGCTCGCCGGACGACATGAAGCCCCGCGCGGTCACTGTCGACAATCGGACCGTGATCGTCGAGGGCAATCTGCCCGACGGCCAGAGCGGGACGCAGTGGCAGGCCGCGAGTTTCAGCTTCGACACCGGCGAGTACACCCCGATCCCCGCGATCGGCGGCGACCTCCGGGCCGCGTCGTACAACGCCGAAACCCTCGTCGGCTGGATCTGGGGCGAGGATCCGCTCGAGCCCGGTCGGTTCGCTCCGTTCGGCTTCTACTTCGAGCAGGGCGATCCCGCGGCGAGCATCGTGCCCAACGACTATGTCCGCACCTCCAGCAACGCGTGGGGCGTCAGCCCCGACGGGCGCTACATCGTCGGGTACAAGAACTACGCCCGCTACTTCGACCCCTGCTGCCCGACCTACATGGACGCGTTCATCTGGGACCTCCAGACGATGAACACGCCGCTGACGCTGCCGGACATCGTCGGCGGCGTCGGGCGCACCAGCGCCACGGGCGTCAGCGCCGACGGCGGACTGATCGCCGGGTTCGCCGAGTTCTCCGACGAGGAGGCCGTCGCGGTCATCTGGACCGCGACCGGCGACAGCGCTGTGATCGATGTGCCCGGCAGCATGAGCAGCAGGTTCATGGTGATGAGTCCCGACGGACGCTACGCCTCAGGCTTTGCGTTGATGTATGTCGGCCCCGGGATGTTCAACTACCGCGAGGACGCGTTCATCTACGACCTGCAGGAGCAGTCGGTGACCATCCTCGGCGAGACGCCCCAGCCGTTCAAGGGCGCGATCCCGACCTGGATCTCTGCCGACGGCAAGACTGTGGTCGGGACGCTCGACCGGTACGGGTTCTACGATTTTCCCGCCGGCGCGGCGTTCATCTGGACAGAGGAACACGGCCTCGAACTCTTGGCCGACCACATCATCGACCACTATCAGGGCATCGATCCCTCGGCGTTCTTGGAGCTCGAAACCGCCAACGGCGCCTCGCCGGACGGGAGCGTGATCGTCGGCGTCGGCATCGACGGCGACTACAACCGCTTCCCCTACGCCGTCCGCCTGGGCGTCGACGCTCCGTCCTGCCCGGCCGACCTGACGGGCGACGGGGTTGTGGACGCCGACGACTTCTTCCTGTTCCTCCAACTCTTTGCGGCGGGCGACCTGCGCGCCGACATTAACAACGACGGCGTGATCGACGCCGACGACTTCTTCGCCTACCTCACGGCGTTCGCCGACGGGTGCTGATTCCCCCTCTTCCCGGCGCGGTGGAAACGCCGCCGCCGGGGTTTGAACCCCCAGGCCCGACCCGGTGCAGGGCGGCCGCCAGACACTCCGGCAAGACTCGACGGGAAGGAGATCCCATGACGATGACCAGAAGATCGCTGGCAACGCTGACGGTGCTCTTCGCCGGCGCCGCGCAGGCGACGCCGAACGCGGAACTGATTCTGCTGGAAGATCTGCCGGGCGCCCACAACGGGATGGCGCTGCGCGCCGTCAGCGCCGACGGCGAGACCGTGACGGGCCAGGCGTTCTTCTACGGCGCCCCGAGCCCCAGCGGGCCCCAGCTCATGCGTTTCGATGTCCAGACACAGGAGTTCACGCTGCTTCCCGCGACGGGGGGCGACCTGCGGTCGGCCTCCGCCAACGCGCAGACCGCCTTCGGCGCGACATTCACCGAGGATCCGTGGGACCCGGGACGCTTCGGACTGTTCGGCTGGTTCTTCCGCGACGGTGACACCGACAAGACCCTCGTCCCGAACCAGTTCCCCAACACCTTCAGCGAGGTCTGGCGGGCCAGCGCCGACGGCTCGACCATCGTCGGCATGATCAACTTCCAGCGGATCTTCAACCCTTGCTGCGATGAGTTCTCAGACGCGTACTTCTGGGATCTGGACACGATGCAGGCGCCGCAGACCCTGCCCGACCTAGCCAGCGGCGCGGGGCGGACCGCCGCGACCACCGTCAGCGCCGACGGGCAGCTCTTTGCGGGTTTCGCCCAGTTCTTCGACCAGACGGCGGCGGCGGTGATCTGGGACCGCTCAGGGGGCCTCGCGCGCGTCGAGGTGCCCGGGAGCGACAGCGAACGCTTCATCCACATGAGCGACAACGGCAGATTCATCGCCGGCTTCGCGCTGATGGACCCCGGGAGCGGGTTCGGCGACTTCCGCGAAGACGCCTTCATGTTCGATGTTCAGACGCAGACGGTCACGGTGCTCGGGCAGACGCCTGCGCCCTTCAAGTCCGCCAGCCCGACATGGGTCGCCGACGACGGGAGCACCGTGATCGGCATCCTCGACCAGTTCGGCTTCTACGACAACCCCTCCGGCGACGCGTTCATCTGGACCGAGAGCGGCGGCCTTGAGCGGCTGATCGACCATGTCGAGGCCAACTACCAGGGCGTCAACTTCGACGCCTTCCGCGCACTGAGCACCGCCTATAGCTCGGGCGACGGCAAGACCATCGTCGGCAACGCGATGACGCAGGACGGGTGCTGCCTGGTGCCCTATGTCCTCCGCCTTGATGTCGCCCCCTCCTGCCCGGCCGACCTCACGGGCGACGGGGTGGTCGACGCCGATGACTTCTTCCTGTTCCTCCAGCTCTTTGCCGCGGGCGACAGCCGCGCGGACTTCAACAACGACGGCGTGATCGACGCCGACGACTTCTTCGCCTACCTCGCCGCGTTCGCCGACGGGTGCTGATGGCCCCTCGGCCCGATCCGGGCTCTCCTTTGAAGCGGTCGCCCGACGGACGAGAACCCCCGTTCCGTCGGGCGGCCGTTTTTCAGAGTTGCCGATCCCGATAACCGATCGGGAAGCTGCTGCTGCGGCAATTGGGTGTATGGTTGTCTGACACTTGGTGGGCGATGATTGGAGTGATACGACGATGCGGATGAAGCTCGCGCCGACACTGACGCTCGTGGTTGCCGCTGGCGCCGCAAACGCTCTGGCCGACCAGGCCGCCCCCGCGGGGGGCGTGCAGTGGAAGAACCCCGGGGCGGGCGCCGTGCTTTCGCCCGTGGCCGATGGGGCAGCGCTTGCGGCGGCCGAGGGGCCGTTGCTCGTCCGCCTCGTTTCCACGCCCGACGCCTCGGAGCGAGCGGAGTTGCACGCCTCGGGCCTGCGCCTGCTGGCGCCGCTGGGCGACGGGTTCTTTTTCGCCCGCATCGACGGGGCTTCGTTCGACGCGGCGGGCGTTGTCGGGCGGGTTGTCGCCTCTGGCGATGTCACGCCTGACATGAAGCTGCACCCGCGGCTCGCCGGCGAAGAGCCCTCCGCGTGGATCACGCTTCCCGCCGGAACCCGCGAGGGAGCGGGCGAGCTGCTCGCGATCAATGTAATGCTCCACGCCGACCGAACGCCCGATCTGACCGCGATCGACGCGGTCGAAGCGGCGGGGGGGATCGTCCGCGACACGGCTCCCAGCGTGCGCACGCTCGTGGTCGAAGCGCCCGCAGCCGCGATCGACGCCATCGCACGCCTCGCCGATGTGCAGTGGATCGAGCCGGCGCTGCCCCCCATGGGCCCGATGATGCTCAACGACGGCAACCGCGCGCTCACGCGGGCCGATGTCGTGCAGGGCCCCGCGTACAGCCTCGACGGCTCGGGCGTGGATGTGATGGTCTTCGATGTCGGCCTCGCCCGGCCGACCCACGCCGACTTTACAGGCAGGGTCTCGACCTATCAGCCCGGCGCGACCGCTTCGGCCCACGCCTCGCATGTCGCGGGTTCCGTTGCGGGCGCGGGCGTCGCCTCGGAGGGCAAGTTCGCCGGCATGGCGCCCAACGCCCTGATCCATTCATGGACCTTCGTCGGCGGTTCGGGCGGCATCAACCTCTACGACAACCCCGGCAACACCGAGAGCGCCTACACCGACGCGATCGCGCTCAGCCCGGTCGTGATCTCCAACAACTCCATCGGCAGCAATGTCAGTATCAACGGGCACGACTGCGCGATCATGGGCGATTACGCCGTCACCTCGGCGCTGATCGACAACATCGTGCTGGGCGAGCTCGGGCGTCCGATGATCGTCTTCTGGGCCGCCGGCAACGAGCGGTCGCAGTCGCGTTGCCTCACCAGCGGGATGGGCCAGTACTACACCGCCCCGCCCCCGGGCACCGCAAAGAACTGCATCACCATCGGCGCCGTGAACTCCGACAACGACACGATGACCAGTTTCTCCAGCTGGGGCCCGACCGACGACGGCAGGCTCCATCCCGACATGGTCGCGCCCGGCTGCGAGGTCGGGGGCGTCGGCCGGGTCACCAGCACGGGCCAAGGCTCAGACATGGCCTACGCGACCATGTGCGGCACATCGATGGCCTCGCCGACGGCCGCGGGCCTCGGCGCGCTCTTCGTGCAGGACTACCGCGCCCGGTTCCCCGGCGAGGGCGAGCCGACCAACGCGAAGGTCAAGGCCGTCTTCGCCCACACAGCCGTCGACCTCTTCGAGCCCGGCCCGGATTACAAGAGCGGCTACGGCTCGGTCCGGATCGATCGCGCGATCGACCAACTCCGTAGCGGGAACTTCGCCTCCGGATCGGTCGACCAGGGGCAGACGCGGCGCTTCCGCGTGAGCATCCCCGCCGGCGCGAGCGAGGTGAAGGTGACGGTCGCGTGGGACGATGTGCCCGGAACGCCGAACACCATCCCCTCGCTCGTCAACGACCTCGACCTCCGCCTGATCGATCCCGACGGCGTCGTGCACTACCCATGGCGGCTGGACCCGCAGAACCCGTCTTCGCCCGCAACCCGCGACGGGCCCAACCGTATCGACAACATCGAGCAGGTTTTCGTCGCGAACCCCGCGCCGGGCGAGTGGGTCGCGGAAGTCGTGGGCCACGAGGTGCCGCAGGGGCCGCAGGCGTTCTGGATCGTCGGCTCGCCGGACCTTGCGGCGTCGGGCGTGCGCCTGATGCAAACGCTTGAACTTCCGGCGCATGTCGCCGCCGCGGCGCCGACGGGCCTGCCGATCCGGCTCGCGGCGTTCGGGGACGATCTCGTGCCCGGCTCGGCTCAGCTTCGGTACCGCACGGGCTCGGGCTCGTTCCAGAGCGTGCCTCTGGAGCGGGCCGAGGGCGACATGTACCGGGGCGTGCTGCCCGGTCTGGGTTGCGAGGGCGTCGTCGAGTATTACTTCACCGCCGAGGCCGAGGTGTCCGGCTTGGTGACCTACCCCGCGGGCGGCGCCGCCGACCCGCTGAGCGCCGACATCGGCGAATGGGTCGAGATCTTCTACGACGACTTCGACACCGATCGCGGCTGGATCGTCGGCGCGCCGAGCGACACCGCGACCTCCGGCGTCTGGACGCGGATGGTCTCCGAGCCCACCCCGGCCCAGCCCGGCACGCCGATCGTCGGCGAGAAGATCTGGGTGACCGATGGCCGCAAGGGACTCTTCACCGGCACCTACGCCGTCAGCGGCGGCGCGACGACGCTCTTCTCGCCCGTGTTTGATCTGGCCGCTCACGAGGGCGCCGAGATCTCGTACTGGCGCTGGTACAGCAACAACCGCGGCTTCCCCTCCGAAGATGTCTTCGAGATCGACATTTCATTCGATGGCGGCCAGACCTGGACCAACGCCGAGACCCTCGGCCCGACGGGGCCGGGCAGCCAGGGCGGGTGGTTCTTCACGAACTGGTCGGCCGCGGACCTCGGCACGCCGACCGACAGCGTGCAACTGCGCTTCGTGGCCGCTGATTTCGGATCGCCTTCGATTGTCGAGGCCGCGCTGGACGCATTTCTGATCCGCGAGTTTGTCTGCGAGGCGACAGCGCCCTGCCCGGCGGACTTCAACGGCGACGGCGTGGTCGACGCCGATGACTTCTTTGGCTTCCTGACCGCGTTCGCCAACGGCGACCCGAGGGCGGACTTCAACGGCGACGGGGTGATCGACGCGGACGACTTCTTCGCGTTCCTCGCCGCTTTCGCCCAAGGTTGCTGAATGCATCGGCAGGGGCCTGTTCGAATCCGGGGTCTCCGCCGGAGAATTACTTGACGCGCAGATGAGGTTCTGTTAAGTTCCGACGGACGGGGCGCCGGGTCTCGTTCCGTGGGTCCGCCGTCGGAGTGGCGGAGTTGTCTCAAAGTTCAAAGGAGAACGTCGTGGTGAACAGAGCAAAGCTGTTTGGGGTGTCGGTCTGCGCTGGTCTCGTCGCTGCTTCGGGCGCTTCGGCCCAGTCGACGGCGTACGACAACCTCGGGCCGGGCAACGCGTTCGAGACGGGAACAGGCATGATCGTCCGCGGGCCGGATGTCGGCACGCCATGGGCCGCGTTCTTCGACATCACCGCCGAGGCGAGCGGCGGCATCGTCGAAGTCTCGTTCCCGTTGCAGCACAACAACAACAACAATCAATTCTGGTTCCAGGTCTACGAGTTCCAGTTCGGCCAGATCGGCGCGCTGGTCGGCGAGCACGAGGTCGTCGGCGATCCGGCCAACGGGCTGAGCACCTTCCAGTTCGACGGCTCGGTCGTCCTCGACCAGGGCACGACCTACTGGATCGGCATCATGCCCGCGATGGACAGCAACGGCACCTGGCGCCGTAATTCCTTCGGCGAGACGAAGGACCGTTTGGCGTGGCGCGGACCGGGTACATGGACACTCTTCGCCAACAGCAACATGAGCGGCCTGCGCATCATGGTCGGCGCAACCGGCCCGACCTGCCCGCCCGACCTCAACGGCGACGGCGTGGTCGACGCCGACGACTTCTTCCTCTTCCTCTCCCTCTTCGCCGCCGGCGACATGCGGGCCGATTTCAACGACGACGGCGTGATCGACGCCGACGATTTCTTCAGCTTCCTCAACGCGTTTGCCGCGGGCTGCTGACATCGGTTCGGCGGCTCATTGATCGGAGTTGACCATGGCAAAGCAACGACGACGCGGGGCAGCGGCGTCGAGCATCGCGATTTCGATCGCGGTGCTCGCCTCCGGCACGCACGCAAACGAGACCGCCTTTGACAACATGGGGCCAGGTAACGAGTTCCTGTCGCTCGGCATGGTTGTCAGGGGGCCGGACTCGGGAGCGCCCTGGGGACCGTTCTTCCCGATCGTTCCTCAGGTGAGTGGGGGTATCACGGAGATCACTTTCCCGCTGATCCATCGCGGCGATGACAATCTCTTCTGGTTCCAGATCTACGAAGACAGCTTCGGCCAGCCCGGTACGCTATTGGCTGAATGGATCGCTCCCAACGACGCCAACGCCGCAAACCTCCCGCTCAGCATCACGGCGGACGGCTCGTTCCAGATCCAGCAGGGCTCGGTCTACTGGATGGGCATGATGCCGGGGTCGAACAGCTGGGGCGCCTGGCTCCGAAACGCGTTCGGTGACACCAAAGACCGCTGGGCCTGGCGGGGCGGGCCCGGAACGTGGACACTCTACCCGAACAGCAACATGAGCGCGCTGCGCATCATGGTCAGCTCGGGCCCGACCTGCCCGCCCGATCTCAACGGCGACGGCGTCGTCGACGCCGACGACTTCTTCCTCTTCCTCCAGCTCTTTGCCGCCGGCGACATGCGAGCCGACTTCAACAACGACGGCGTGATCGACGCAGACGACTTCTTCGTGTTCCTCAACGCGTTTGCCGCGGGCTGCTGACACCGCCTGATCCTGCCGACTCCACAGAGACAAGGACGCCGGGCGCTGCCGCCCGGCGGGAGCACGACGGGCCAGCGCACGAACGCCCCGTCGACTGTCGGCGTGATCCCCGGGCGCG
>SLFH01000032.1 GCA_007124345.1 Phycisphaerales bacterium
CGGTCGGCTTCGTCGTCCCCGCCTTCAACGCCCAGAGCACCCTCGCCGACACGCTGCGGTCGCTGCTCGCCCAGGACGACACTGGCTGGAGCGCGATCGTCGTCGACGACGGCTCGACCGACGCAACGGCGCAGATCGCCCGATCGTTCACCGGCCCGAGGATCGTTGTGCTGCGGCAGCAGAACGCGGGGCTCGCGGCGGCTCGCAACGCGGGCTTCGCCCACACGCGCACGGAGTTCGTCGCCTTTATCGACGCGGACGACACCGTCGAGCCCTCGTTCGTGCGCACGATGCGCGACGGGATCGGGGGGGCGGACGCCGTCTGCTGCGCCACGCGATTCGTCGGACCGGAGCTGGAAGACCTCGGCTGGACACGAGCACCCGGCGCGCACGACCTGACGCCCGAAGGTCTGATCGCGTACAACCCGCTGCCGGTCGGGTCGGTGCTCTTGCGCCGGGCGGCGCTCGGTCCTGGCCCGCTGTTCGACCCTTCGCTGCCCATGCACGAAGACTGGGACTGCTGGCTGCGTCTGACAACCCGCGGCCTGCGCGCGGCCCCGCCTGTCGAGGAAGCCCTCTTCGCCTACAGGCTCAGGCCGGGCTCGATGAGCCGCGCGATCGAGACGATGCACGACGAGGGATTCGGCGTGATCGAACGCTACGCGCCGCGCGTCGAGGGCGCCGACGCACCAAGACTGAAACGGGACTGGACACTGCGCCACATCGCTCGCGCGATCGCCGAGCACGACGAGGGGCTGACGCGGCGCTGGATCGAACGCCTGTCGCCATTGGAGCCCGAAGACCTGTCGGTGATCGCCTCGACCCTCCCCCACGCGATGCGTCGGGCCGACCCATGCCCGCAGAGCGAGCTGCCGGGCGCCAAGGCGTGCTGGGCCGCGGCGGTGCGCGAGTGCTCGCCCGTCTACGCCTCCGAACTGCTCTCGATGGCGAGGTTCGGCGTCGACCTCTCGCGGGCGGTCGAGCTGGTGCGGAGCGAGCGCCGGGCGGGACGCACGCCCGTGCTCTTCGGCGTCGGCGAACGCGGACGCGAGCTCGCCCATGCCTGCAACGGCCCAGCCAACACCCGCACCGAGACACGCATCGACGCCTGGATCGACGACAACCCCGACGCGTCGGCGATCTCCTGCGGCAGGCGCCTCACGCGAGAGCAACTCACCGACGCCCACACGCTGATCGTCACTCCCGACGCGCCCGAGGCGATCCTTCGGTCGCTGGACGGAACCCCCGCCAGGGTCGTGCTGCTGCGCGACCTGACGGCGCCGGAGACTGCGGATAATGCGAACGGGGCGAACGCGACAGAACGAGCGTCACAGCGAGCGTGACGCCTGCATCTGCTGCTCGACGCGGTAGCGCTGGCGCTGGATGTAGACCAGCCACTGCTCGTCGGTCTCGTGCAGCATCGCGCGCCGGATGATGGCGAGGGTTTCCTCGTCGGCGTCGCGGAGGAGGTCGGCCGCGGCGACGATCCCGCGCAGCGCCGGCTGGTAGTTTCGGTCTCGCTGCATGGACTGCTCGAAGTAGCTGCGGGCGTCCTTGGGCCAGCCGCGGCGCATGTAAACAACGCCGAGGTTGTGCAACGGGCGCGGGTCGGTCGGGTCGAGCTGGCTCTCGATGGTGAAGGCTTCGGCGGCGGCGCCGTACTCGCCGATTTCCATCAGCAGCAGGCCGAGGTTGTTGTACCCGCCCTCGATGCGCCCGAAGAGGGCCAGGGCGCCGCGGATCTCGTCGATCGCTTCCTTCGTGCGTCCGCGGTCGGCGAGGCTCAGGCCCCGCCGGTACTTGGTCTCGGCCTCGGCCCGCCTCTGGGCGGCCTCTCGCCGGGACTGCGCCTGTTCTTCGAGGAGGCGGCTCTGCTCGTTCTGGTTGACCCTCGGCTCGCGCGGGGTCTGCGTGCACCCGGCGCCGAGCACCAAGAGCGCCAGCGCCCCTGCGCCCGCTGCGGCAAAACGATGGCGTGTCACTGTCGACGCTCCCATCTTGCGAAGGTCACGCGCACCTGCCAGCGGTTCTGCTGGGGCGTGACCGTGATTTCGTTGACGCGGAGCCCCGCGATCCTGTCGGTGCAGCGCTGCACCCAGTCCAGGATCCGCTCGAGGCTCTCGTGCTGGATCGTGTACTCGATCGTCAGGCGGGTGATGTCCGCCCCGCCCCGGTCCTGGCGGCTCTCTCGACCGATGCCGACGCTGAGCCCCGCGTTGCGCCCGATCTCCTGGATCTCTGAGAGCAGGCTGCGGGGCTCGTGCACATCCCCCTGCGGGCCGGCGCCCGCCTCGAACTCGCGGAGCGCCGTCAGCTCCGCCGAGAGCTGCTGCGACTGCTGCAGGAAGTTCCGCTGGCGCTGGCGCTCGTTGTCGGCATCGGAGACTCTGCCCCACGCGACCAGCAGCAGCACGAACGCCAGCGCGAGCAGCAGGCCCGGGACAATGACCAGCGTCGTCGGGCGGTTGCGCCGTTCCGAGGCCGACGCGCCCGAGGCGATCTCGTAACGCTGGTCTTCGCTCAGGCGTGGCTTGTCGCTCATTGGCTCCCCCCGTCGGGCCAGCGCCCGGTGATCGAGAGAGAGACCTTCTCGCCCTGCTGCGTGGGCGTGGCGAACGACCAGTTCATGGTCGAGCCGCCCATGCCGCGCATCGCCTGGCGGAACTCGTCGAACATCGGCAGGTCGTTGACCAGGACGGTCATGGAGCCGCCGATCTGCGTGATCTGGATGTTGCGGACCTCCAGCCCCTCGGGACCGTACATCCCAAGGAGGAGGGCGAGGGCGTCGAACTCGGCCATCACGGGCATCGTCGGGGGCAGGCCGCTCGGGGCGGTCACGCGCCGGCGCGCCTGCTCGACCTGCTCGCGCAGACGCATCACCGCCAGCGCGCCAGAGGCGGGCTCGGCCAGGTGCTCGCGGTACACCTCCATCGACTGGCGCCGGTGATCGGAGGCGATGCGGCGGTGGTCGGCCGAGGCGCTGTTGAGCTTCTGGGCGTACAGCCCCAGCGCGACCGCCAGCGCCCCCATCGAGGCGCCGGCCCAGAGGTACAGACGACGGTGGGCCTTGCCAGGGCGGTTGGCCAGCTCGACCAGCGAGCGCCGGGGGTCGTTGGCGGGCGAGGTGATCTCCGCTCGGCGGTCGGCCAGACGCCGCACCGTTTCCCCGATCGGATCCTTGAAGACCGCGACATCGACCGAGGTCCCGGTCCAACGCTGGCCCAGAGCCGAGCCGAAGGCGGCGGGGCTGAGGGCGGACGCCGACGCGGGCTCGTGCTCGTGAACGATCACCAGCACGCGACCGGGCCCGCGCCCGAGCTGGACCGACCAGCTCAGCCAGTCGGCAACGAGGCGCGAGGTGTCGGAGGCTTCGGGCATCGCCTGGGGGCCGGGGCCGCCCAAGCGGACGCTGCCCGCGGCGACCGTGTCGCCCTTTTCTGACCAGACCCAGACGAGCCTGCCCGCCGGATCGATCAGCACGATGGCGGTCATCACGCTCGACTCGGCGACCACCGCCTTCTCGTCCTCGGGCTGCTTGCGCACGCCGAGGGGGCCGGCGGGGTCCCACGCCTCGGCCAGGGCGTGCCAGAGGGAGATCACCGAGCCGACCTCGATCCCGCGGCGGTCCAGCTCGTCGAGGATCAGGCGGACCTGCGCATCGCGCAGCGCGATCGCGGCGACGCGGCGCGAGGGGTCGGCGGGCTGGGCCTCGCCCTTGCCCTTGCGGGTCAGCCGTTCGCGGAAGGAGGCCTGACGCTTCGCGGCGGGGTCGGCGAGCACCTGCACGCCCGCGCCGCCGGGTGTCGAGACATCGGGCAGGAGCGACTTTTCGGAGGTGGGCTGGAAGAAGTCGTCTTCGTCGCCCTCGGGAGCTGCATCGGCGCCGAGGAGCACGCGCCCGTCGGAGCGTCGGATGAGCGTCTCGGTCACACCGGGGTCGTCGCCGGGGGGGCGGAGCCAGGCGCAGACACCCCCGCAGGTGTCGACGCAGAGCAGGCCGAGCCCGCCGGAGCGGTCCGAGAGGACATCGGTGATCCAGTCGGCGGCGCCGGAGGCGTGCTCGAACGCGTCGCCCTCGGGGGGCGTCCACGATTCGTCGAGCAACCCGCCGACGAGGCGGACCGACTCCAAACGATCGCCGAGGTCAGAACGCTGGATGTAGCACGCACGCTCGCTCAATTGGATCCTGCTTCGCGCGTCCTGCGCGCCCGATCTCGCTGTTCCTGCTGGCGCCGGCGGAGCTCCTCGGCCGACTGGCGGGCCCGCTCACGCCGGAGGGTTTCGGGGTCGACGCCGCGGCTCTCGGCCTCGCGCTCCAACTCTTCGTCTGTGGTCTTGGGGGGCTCGGTGACCGTCGGGCGGCGCGTGGTGCCCGGACGTCCGCCCTCAGACGGAGCGGCGGCGGAACCTGCCGGGCGTCGCGCCTGGTCGGTGCGTGGGGCGGCGCCGCCGGAAAACGAGACCGCAGGCCCGAACCGATCGCCCGGACGCAGACGCTGGGTCTGTCCCCGGAAGTCGACCAGGGCGCTGTCGGGCTCGACCTCGACGAGCTTGACGCCCTCGATCTCACGCCCCGCAGAGAGCCAGACCTGGCGGTCGCCGACGCGGATGATCGCGACCTCGACCCCGCCCCCGGTGATGGAGGCAACATAGCGGAGCTCTGTCTCTTCCTCGCCCGCGGGTGCGGTCTGGGGGCGCGCGCCAGCCTCCTCTTCTTCACCCTCGCCGGTGCGGGCCGGCGGGGGCGGGCGGGGGGCGTTGGCCAGAAGCCCGAAGCTCTCGGAGATGTCCTTGGGGTCGATCCGGAACTTGGCGGTCTCCTGGGTCGCCCGATCGCGGTCGGGCAGCGTCACGGGCATCAGGGTCGGCGGGGCCTCGGCCGGGCGGCCCGTGCCCGGCAGGTCGACCGCGAGCACCGAGAAGGCGACCAGCGCGACCACGACCGTCCCGCCCTGCGCGATGCGGAGCAGCCTGACCGCCTGGGTGCGATGCATGGGTCTGCCGGTCATGGTCGAGTCTCCATTGATCTGTTCACTATCTGTCTGTGTCTCTGCCGCTGCGGGCGTCGACCGCCTCCACTTTAGCGTCCGGGGGCGTCTTCAACAGCCCGGAACTGCACGATCTGGTATCTGGTTGTGCCCGTCCCCGCGACACGCCCGGACATGGCGTACCCCTCGTACGCGTTGGTCAGACGCGGGGCCGAGACCGGGGTTGAGGGGCTGTAGAGCTCGACCCTGAGGCGCCAGACGGTCGTGTTGGCGCTAAGCACCCGGTTGACCAGGGCGAGCTGCTCCTGCGGGACGCCCCGGTCGCGGGCGGTGCGGGTGATGTCGCCGGAGCTGATCGAGCCGTCGGCCGCCTCGGCCAAGATCGCGTCGGCGACCGCCAGGGGGTCGAACGAGGGAGCAGGGATCACGCCCGAAAGAGCCGCGGCGATCGCCTCGCGGGTCGCGCCGCGGACCCCGACGGCCATCGGCCCGATCTCGCGCGAGAATCTCGGCGCGTTCTCCGGTCCGACGAGGTTTTCCAGGGCCCGGTAGATCTGCGGGGCGTCGCGACGGTTCTCGGCGCTCAGGCCAACAAAGCGACTCAGGACACTCCCCTGCCCGTCGGCGAGGTAGACGCGCGCCGTCGTGCGGTCGGCGAGGGTGAGGGTGAAGACATGCCCGTCGTCGACGAGCATATCGGCGATGTTCAGGTTGCCCAGGGAGCGGAGCCACGCGCCGACGACCTCTTCCAAGCTCGCCTTGCCGTGGTGGTGCTGGTACTGGTCGACGGTCCGGCCGTAGGCGAGAGACTGTGCGCCCAGGCGGTCGAGCATGGTTGCGGTGAGCACCGAGGAGGTGAGCACCAGGAGGAGGACGACGATGAGGGCGTATGCGCGTCGCATTTATCCGGCCTCCCCGCCCGCGTCGCCGCCCTGACCACCCTGACCCGTTGGCGGGGCGGCGGCGCCGCCGAGGTCGGGCATATCGACCTCGGGGCCGGTGGCCCACTGCACCTCGAAGATCCAGCTCGCGTAGAGGCCCGAGAGTGCGCGGACCTCGATCTCGACATACGCGGGGAGGTCGTCGGCGGCGCTGGCCTGGTAGGCGTTGAGCCGCTCGTTGCGGTAGAAGACGTTCCAGGTGAGCGACTCGATGCCGCTGGCCAGGCGGATGGCGTTGATCCCGTGTCTGCGGTCGGTGTCGAGGGTGTAGGGGGTGCCGTCGGGGCGGAGGGGCCTCCACCACATCGCCCAGCCCCCGAGGTCTTCGTCATCCTCGCGGAGCTCGAAGATGCCGCGATAGCCCGCGACGCTTTCTTCGAGTTCGGCGGCTTCGAACGGGTCGAGGTCGACCGGCCAGCCCATGCCGGCGGGCGGCTCCTCGACGACGACCTCGAACGACTGGATGTACTGCGTCCCCGTCGGCGAGACGGGGCCGCCGAGGTAGCTCGGGGTGCGGTCCTGGCGGAGGATGAGGCGGGGCAGGTCCTCGACTGGCAGATCGCGCTGCCAGACCTCGGGGATCGCCTCGACCTCCGAGCGGATCGCGACAAGCTCGGCGTAGCTGAGGGATCGGCGGGTGGTGGCGCCCTCTTCGTCGGTGACTTCGATGCTGGTGCCGGCGATGCCCGGCGCGTCTTCGATGGTGGTGGTCACCAGCCCCGAGAACGACCGCTGCAGCGCCAGGCGCAGCGAGGCCATCTGCATCATCGAGACGGTGCGGACCTCGAGCGAACGGTCGGTCCGGCCCATCACGCCGATGATCGCCGTGGCGCCGAAGACAACGACGACGCCGAGAGCCGCGGCGAGCACCGTTTCCAGCAGCGAGAAGCCGCGGCGGGTGTGGCGGGGAACGGGTGTGCGGCGTGGGGTATGGGAGACCGGCCCGGCAAAGGACCTGTGGCACTGGCGGCTTGCCCGCCAGTGTTTCACAGCAAGGTCGCCGCTCGCGGATTGAGGCAACCCCGTGCCACTGACCTCGGCTCGGCGAGGTCGGTGCTTCAGACTCGCACCCTCGCGGCGAGCACGCAACGGCACCGACCTCTGGAAGAGGTCGGTGGCACGGCCCCACCCAGCGCCCCGCGCCCCGCGCCCAGATCCCTGATCCCAACTCCGCTCCATCACTCGCCCCCGATCTGGTCCATGATGCCGCGGATGAGCTCTTCCTGGCGTTGCTGGAAGGCTCTGTCGGCGGAATCCGGATTGCGCCGGATGTCGAGAGGGTCGTACAGGCGGATGACAGTCTGGCGGGGCACGCCGGGGCCGGGCTCGCGTCCGCCGCCGGACTCCTCGCTGAGCCAGACAGTCGTGGTGACCTGGCGCATGCGGTCGAGGCGCACGGCTGTCCGCGAGCGTTGCTGCGTGCCGGTGCCGCGACGGACCCGCTGCACCGCCTCGCTCTCGGTCAGCGTGATCTCGATGATCTGCTGCGAATAGCGGTAGGTCCTGTTCTCGTAGGGGATGAGCTCGGTCGGGCGGGGCAGGTCGTTGGGGTTGTCGAGGTAGATCAGGGTGAGGCGGTTGGCGAGTTCCGCGGCGCCGAGGTTCTGCTCCTGGCGCTGCTGCGAGGAGGTGACCAGTTGCAACGCGGCGCCGATCGTCCCGGTGATCATCACCAGCGCGAAGACCGCGAGCAGGACCTCCAAGAGCGTGAAACCGCGCCCGCGCCGTTGCTGGCGCGGCCGGCCGGCGGACCGGCGAACACGATGGACCTTAACGCCTGCGATCTGCGATATCCCAGTAGTTGATGTCGTCCTCGGTGCCCAGTTCCCGGTCGGGCCCGGCGGAGACGAGGACGAACGGTTGGGTGTTCGAGTCGGACTTCGGTGAATAGAACAGCGGCTCTCCCCACGCGTCTTCGAGACCGCCCGGTTCGAGCAGCCGCTCAGAGATCAGCAGTTCCAGACCCTCTGGAAAGGTGTTGCGGTTGTCGATGGCGTACTGCTTGACGGCGCTCTGCACCACATAGAGCGTCTGCTCGGTGGCGCGGACCTGCGCCCGTTCGCTCTGGCCCAGGAGGTTCACCGCCGCGACCCCCATCAGCACGCCGATGATGGCGAGCACGAGCATGATCTCCAGCAGCGAGAAGCCGCGACGGGCGTGCCGGAGTCTGCGACGGCGGTTGAATTGCGATCTCATGATCGTCCGCTCCTGCCCGCGTTCGGGCACGATCGCCCTGCCTGACGCGACGGGCTGATGAACAGTCTACACCCCCCGCTCAACGCCCAGGAAAGGGCGGCATTGCACCGGAATCCGCGTTCGACAGAGGCCCGCAGAGACCGCGGCAAGGCCAGCGAAAAGGGCGCGAACGCCGGGGCGATCGACCTCAGCGCCTCCGACTGCGGACATCCCAGTAGTTGATGTCGTCCTCGGTGCCGAACTCGCGGTCGGGGCCAGCGGAGATCAGGACATAGGGGTTGCCCGCCGAGTCGCGCTGGGGGGAGTAGTAGAGCGGCTCGCCCCAGGCGTCTTCGAGGCTGCCGGGCTCGAGGATGCGCTCGCTGATGAGCACCTGCAGGTTCTCGGGATAGGTGTTGCGGTTGTCGATGGCGAACTGCTCGATGCCCCGGCGCACGACCTCGAGCGTCTGCTCGGTGGCGCGGACCTGGGCCCGCTCGCTCTGGCCCAGGAGGTTCACCGCCGCGACCCCCATCAGCACGCCGATGATGGCGAGCACGAGCATGATCTCCAGCAGCGAGAAGCCGCGACGGGCGTGCCGGATCGCGCGGCGGCGGTGGTTCTGCGTCTTCATGGTCTGTCCGCTCCCGCCCGGACTCCGGGCTCGGTGGTCTCTGTCTTACGGGTCAGGCCCCGGGAAAGTTTACGCCCGGCCAAAAGGCCCCCGGGGAGAACGCTCCGCAAGGCCGGGGATTGCATGGAGAGTGTGCGCCGGCCCGGGCCGAGGCCGAGCCGCCGAGCCGGGTTTGGGCCCCACAGCGTGTCGGCCGTGCGGGCTGGGAAGGCGGGGGAGGGTCCGAGAAGTGGCGGCGGGCGCTGGGAGCCGGGCGCGGGGCGCTGGGTGCTCGTGATCGGGGTCGGACGACGGCGCTGAGGCCCCTGCGCCCGGTTCCCCGCGCCCCCCTCAGAACACCTGCCCCGTCGCCTGGATCATCGGCAGCATGATCGACAGCACCAAGGCCCCGATCATCGCAAAGAGGGCGACCAGCAGCAGCGGCTGGAGGGCCGCGAGGAACCGGTCCGACTTGGTCTCGACATCCGCCTGCAGGTCCTCGGC
>SLFH01000386.1 GCA_007124345.1 Phycisphaerales bacterium
CCGTGTCAACGCCGAATACTTCTACCCCGCCAGCACCAAGAAGCTCTTCGCCGCGATCGCCGCACTCGAATCGATCGACCCGCACGAGAAGCCCCGCGGCATCGTCATCGACCCTGCGCCCTTCTCAGAGCTCGTCTACCTGCCGATCGAGGACGAGTCGCGGCGTTACCGCCCCTCGCCCGACGAGACGTTCACCATCGAGCACGAGATCTGGAAGCTCTTCGTCGTCTCGGACAACACCGCCTTCAACCGGCTCTACGACCTCGTCGGGCGCGACGAGATCAACCGGCGCATGCACGACGCCGGCCTCTGGAGCGCCCGCGTCACCCACCGCCTCGCCATCCCTCTGCCCGAAGAAGAGCAGGCGATCCTCCCCGCCATCGGCACGCCATCGCAGCACCCGCGCCACGGCTTTCCCATGGTCCGCGAGGTCCTCCCAGAGCGCACCGGCGGCCGAACGCCCCAAGCCCCGCGGATCGAGGGCCTGACCGCCGGCGACCGCTACCTCCGGGGCGGCGAGATGATCGAAGAACCATTCGACTTCACGCGCCGAAGCTCCGTCCGTCTCGACGATCTTCAGCGCGCGCTCGTCAAGGTCGTCCGGCCCGACCTCGATGACTTCGGCAAACCCTTCGCTATCACCGCCCGCCAACGCGCGCTGCTGAAGATGTCGATGGGCGCCTACCCCCGCGAGTCCGGCGACCCCATCTACGACGGCCCCCGCCACACCGACGACTTCGTCAAGTACCTTCTTCCCGGCCTGGCGAAGGTCAGGCCCGCCGAGGAGTGGCGCATCTACAACAAGGTCGGCATGGCCTACGGCTTCGTCACCGAGAACGCCTATGTCGTCCACATCCCATCGGGCAAGGCCTTCTTCCTCGCCGCGACCGTCTACACCAACGCCAACCGCACCCTCAACGACAACACCTACGAGTACGACACCAAGGCCTTGCCGTTGATGGCAGACCTCGGCGAGGCCGCCGCCCGCCTCGTGCTCGACGGCGGCTGAGCCCGCGCCAGCCCAAAGCCAGTCGCTGCGAAACAAAAGAGGCCCCGGCGCAGCGCCGGGGCCTTTGCATGCGTTGCTCTCGGTCAGCGTCAGAACGAGCAGGGGTTGGCGAACGCCGCCAGGAACTGGAAGAAGTCGTCCGCATCGATCACGCCGTCGCTGTTGACGTCGGCGCGGCTGTCGCCCGCGGCAAACAGCGACAGGAAGGTGAAGAAGTCGTCCGCGTCAACCACGCCGTCGCCGTTGATGTCCGCATTAAACGGCGCCTGGAAGATCCAGACCGTCCTGGGCCCGGAGGCAAAGTCGCTGATCGCCAGCAGGCGGCTCTCGGGGTCCCAGCTGAAGCTGTAGTACCCGACCGAGTCGGGGAAGACCATCGGCTGGCCGTTCTCATCGAGGAAGTCGACCGAAACCGGCGCGCCCGTGTTGACATTCAGAAACTCGACAACGCTCGCGAACGCCTGCCCGCCGGAGTTCACCGGCCGGTTGTTGTAGATCACAAAGTCGTTCTCGCTGCCCGGGCAGATGTCGTGGACGATCGCGAGCTGCTGACCGACCTGGATCTCCGTGTCGGTCGGGCCGGTCCGCCCGTTGGTGAAGACGCGGAGCCGGTTCTCGACCGAGCCGTCGTTCTCGCGGAAGCCGAGAAGCACATCGTTGTTGGCGCGTGCCGCGATGATGCCGTTGCGGGGGTGGATGTCCAGGTCGCGCCAGATCGTCTGCCCGCCGGTGGGCTCCAGCACGGGCCCGCTGGTGATGAACCCGCCCTGCCCGTCCGAGACGCTGGTGGAGAGGTACGCCGTGTCCAGCGCGTCGAGCGTGTCGGGCTTGTACCCGGCCGGGCCGAACTTCGAGTTCTGGATCGAGAAATCGATCACCGCGACCGCGGGCCCGTCCGGCACGCCGTTGCCGGTCAGGTCGATCCCGTCGGGCGTGCCGTCGCCGTTGATGTCCGGGCCCAGGTCCCACGAGGGGCCGGCCACGCCCCGAAACTGGTTCGGCAGGTTGTTCAGGTCGGGGGCGAGCAGGATCGGGTTCAGCTGCGTGTCGACATCGAACAGCAGCGTGTTGGCGATCGGCCCGGCCGAGCCGCGATCGACAGAGACGAGCAGCCCCAGCCCCGGCCGGTAGTTCAGACCCGTCACCCCGCGCGACTGGGTCACCTGCCCGAAGCCAGTGCCTGCGGGGAAGTCCGCGTCGGGCATCCCCCGGAACGCACGCTCGCCCAGCACATTCTCGACCTTCACCACGCGGACATTCGTCACCGCGGAGTTGTTGTTGAACCCGCCGACATACAGATGTGTGCCGGTGCTGTTGGTCACAAGCTCGATCGCCGAGATGTTGTTGCCGACAAACAGCGGGTTCGTCGGGTCGGCCGCGACCGGGTCGAGGTTCTGGGTGTTGATGAGCCTGAACGCGGGCCCGGCACTGGACGAGGCCGCGACGCCGCAGACAAGACCGATCGTCCCGGCGGTAAGAATCGTTCGACGCGTGATCATTCGAGAATCTCCCTGTGTGAGCGACGGGCGAAACACCCGCTGCGGCGGCCCCTGAGGCCGCACCTCAGGAAGATTCTATAATGATTCGCCTCCCGCGCAAACCCTGATAAAACACAAATTTTTGGACCGGTAACTCGCGGCACCCTCCAAACGCCTCAGACCCGCCCCGCCGGGCGGCTGGTCCGCTGGGCGTGCATCCGGCGGACCGCCTCGCGCATCTGCTCCCGCAGCCGCTTGGCCTCATCGGTTCGGTCCTGGCCCGGGTTGGGGCTCTCGAACAGCGAGGCGTAGGCGAACAGCGCGTGCCGCCGCCCCTCGCCGGCGAACTCCATCTGCGCGACCGTCCGCTGCGGGCTCTTGTGCTGGTAGACGCCCAGCCCGGCGACCACGCGCGAGGCGTCCCGCCCCGTCTGGCGCTGCCAAGACCGCAGGTCGCTCATGAACCGCTCGTCGTCCTCGGTGTAGATCATCGGCGTCAGTTTGTCGACCAGCCCGTCGTTCAGCCAGCGGACGCCCTCCTGCATGTAACGCTCACGCCCGATCTCAGGCAGACGCCAGACCGCCGCCGTCAGCTCCACGCCCGGCCTGGCCCGCTGCGTCTCGCGCCGGATGCGACGCACAAGATCGGTGATCCGCGTCGTGATCCACTCAGAGCGGGCGTCCAGGTCCGCCTGTGAGCTGAACTCCGTCCGCCCCGTCGCCAGCTCGAACAGACGCATGCTCACCGGATCGCTCGGGTAGACCGTCTGGTCCGCCATCGTGTCCGCCACGAAACGCACATAGTCCAGGTGCACCCCCGCGATGTCGTACCGGCGCACAAGGTCGCGGCAAACATCCACGATGTGGTCGTGCACCGAGTCCAGCACCGGGTTGGCGATCACATAGTGGTTGTTCAACGCCTGGAAGTTCCCCTCCCGGTCGTACAGCCGCCATTCCGGACGCGTGTGCCACGGGTGGCTCGGGTCCGCGGGGGGCGTCGTGCCCCGCCACAAAGGCATCACATTTACCCACGCGTGCACCCGCACGCTCCGCCGGCGCCCCTCATCAACCGCCGCACGCAGCGGGTCAAAGGTGTCGGGCACCCCGTCCGGGAAGGTCCGGGCGATCTCCTCGCCCCAGGGCTCGAGCCGGCTCTGGTAGAACGCGTCGGCCTGCCCGCGCACCTGCCAGAACACATCGGTAAACCCGTGCTCCGCGGCGTTCATGATCGCCCGCCTCGCGTCCTCCTCCGTCCGGAAGTCCCAACGCGTCACCCAGAGCGCCGTGAACCGGTCCGTGTCCGCCGGCCGCCGGGCAGTCTGGCAGCCCGCCAGGGGCAGCAGCACAGCCAGAAACAGAACGGTCAGAATCGCCTTGTGCATCAGGTTGGCCATCGAGATCTCCGGCGAGAAGGTGTGCGTGGAACGATTGTTGCGGGTCGGGCGACGCCGGTCATGCCACGAGCGTTGTCCACAAGTCGATTAACACGATTCGATCGGGACCCCCGCGAATCGCCGACCGGGCGACGCCGACTTACCGCTGCGGCTTCGCCATCAGCTCACGCTCGTTCTGACGCAGGTACTCCACCAGCACCCGCGTGTCTTCCTGATCGATGACCCCGTCGCGGTTGATGTCGATCGGGTTCTTCGCCTGCTCGTGCAGGTCCTCGATGTCGACCACCCCGTCGCGGTTCACATCCAGGTCCGGCTCGACCGGTTCGGTCAGCCCCGCGTGGAGGATCAAGAGGTCCAGGTAGTCGACCACCCCGTCCCCGTTCAGGTCGTGCAGGTTCAGCGGACGGCTCGGGTCGGGCGGCCCGATCACAATGGGCGGCGTGAAGTTCGAGGTCACAAAGTCGATCGCTTTCTGCCCGATCACGCCGTCCTCCCCGTAGCGGTACTCAAGCAGCAGCCGCTCGAAGATTGCCAGGTCTTTCTCGTCGATCACCCCGTCGTTGTTCAGGTCCATGTGCCGGTTCTGGTTGTTGCGGGGCACCGGCTGGCCCTGGAAGGTGCTGAAGAGAAACGCGCGGTCGCGGGCGTCGATCACGCCGTCGCGGTTGAAGTCGCCGACCTGCGGCGTCGCGTTTTGGTCGAGCCAGTTCCGCACGCTCGTCCGCATCGACGGGTTGGCCATCAGCGTGTTGGCGTCGAAGAGGATGAAGTCCTCGATGCCCTCGTTCCGCGCCGTCGAGAGCTGCTGCGAGATCGAGGGGCGCGTGGTGTTGGTCAGGATCGCAAGCCCCGCCACGACACGCGTGTTTCCCGCGAGATTCCGCGTCGTCTGCAGGTCGTTTCGGATGCCGGTCGTCGAGGTCGCGTACGCCATCGGCACGATGTAGTCGACATACCCGCCGGCCGTCCACGCCGGCCAGTTCTGCATCTTCACGAGCTGGCTGGAGCTGGTCATCGCCTGCGCGAAGACCGCCGCAGAGAACCGCACCTGCGGGTCGACATCCCCGATCGCGTCGAACATCACCCGCGCCGCCTCCGAGACCCCGTCGCGCCGCCACTGCACGAAGTTGTTCCACTGCGGGTCGGTCGGCCTGCGCGCTGTCAAAAGCGGGTCCGACCCGAACTCGTTGTGGAACTCGGCCCGCGACCACGCGTCGTAGCTGTACGGCGCCGGGAACCCGTCGCCCGTGTTGTTGTCCAGCGGGAAGCGGTGGTAATCGCTCTGGATCCCCGCGAGGCCGGGATACGCAGCGAGCTCGGATACCAGATCCGCCAGCTTCCCCTGCACGCCGGGGTGCCCGAGGTTCACGAACACCTGCCCGGGGATGTCCCCGATGTTCGTGTCGCCGTAGACATCCACGACCTTCCACTCAGGATGCTCGTTGAGGATGTAGTTGCCCGTGCCCGAGAACGACCAGTACGCCGACTCGATCCAGGCGTGCACCCGGATCCCGTGACGCGACGCGACGCGGATCGCCTCGTCGAGATAGTCGAAAGAGAAGCGATCCCGGAAGACATCCGAGCGGTGCGTCGTCAGCCCCCAGTAGAAAGTCTCGAGGTAGATGTCCGTAATCCCCGCCTCCGCCATCGTCGCCGCGACCGTCTCGAACTGCGGCATCGTCCCGGGCGGACGCAGCCACACCCCGCGGATCGGCCGCTCCGTCCGGTCAAACAGCGGCTGGGCCGACGCCTCCCCGCCGGCCGGGCCGGGCAAGAGCAGGGCGGCGAGCATAAAAAACAGAGCGGCGTGTCCGTAGCGACCATGTGCCGGGCGGATGGGTTCCATGGATACTTCTATAACGATTCCGGGCCGCCGCCACAAGCGCCGTCCGCGGCTCGACCTCCCGCCGAGCGCCGACGCCCGCCTTTCGCATCTATCTCGGGCTCCGAGCAGACCGTCACCGAGTCCGATAGATTCTCCGGCGACCCGGGTGGCCGCAAGACCCGCATACCGATCCGAGGAGGCTTCAGCGATGGGTTCGATGTACAAGGGCGAGAAGGCGTTTGCAACGCTCGCAGCCCGCGACAAAGAGTGGCTGATCGAGCTCCGAGACATGAAGTTCCAGGATGTGATGGCGCTGAAAAGCAGCAGCAGCGGGAACTACAACAACAGGAGCTGGGCCAAGCACCATGTCTCGGACCCCAAGTCCTGCAAGCCCGCGGTCAAACCGGTCAAGTGCCTCGAAATCGACTGCAAGGACGGCGGCACCTACCAGACCTGCCGCTTCATCCGCCGCGATGCGGGCCCGGGCGCCGTCACCTGGTTCTACGCCGAGCACAAGCACAGCGCGGCCAATGCGTATAACTTCAACTACCGCATGATCGCGGGCGCCCCCGCCAGCTGGTCGCTCTGAGTCCGGCCGGGCGACAAGCCCGAGCCCGGCTCAGCGCCGAACCCGCCTCGGGCGAAGCGTGTCTTCCCGCCGGTCGATCAACAGCTCGACCGTCCGCCACCCCCTCGCCTCGCCCTCGACCCGCAGCGAAGCGTCCACCGACGCCGGGTCGACGCTCGCCCTGAGCATGTTCCCAGTCACCGGCTCGGTCTTGAGCACCCCGTCGGGCAGGTACGACCACTTCTCGCCGTCGTGCACGATCACGCGGTAGCGGGCCTCGGGCACGCGCGGCGTGGTCCACCGCCCGTCCTCGAAGACCATCGCGATCGAAGGCCGACGCCACCCCCGGGGCAGGTCCGGCCGCCTCGCGGGGCCCAGCTCCGACACCCCGTAGAGCTCCGTGATCTCATCGGGGTACTCATCCAGCACGCCGCGGCTGAACCACCAGACATGCCCGCCCCCGCCCGTCGAACGCACCAGATCGATCTTCCGCTCAAGATCCGCCCAGGGCACCGGGTCCGGGCGGCTGCCCGTGGTCAAAACCCCAGCGATCAGCTGCGACACCCTCGCCTCGCCCGAGGTCATCAGCTCCGTCTGCGAGATCCAGGTCGGCTCGAACGCTTCAAAGCTGTACCGGTAGCACTGGGGGATGTACTCGTCCCACAACCCTTCCTCCGCCCACAGCGGCCAGTTCAGGCAGTAGTTCTCGTACACCCAGGGGTACGGCGCAGGGCTCACCGAGACGATCAGCCCGGGTCTCGCCTCGCGAAGCTCCGCGACAAACTGCCTCGCGTAGTCGGTGATCTTTTCCGAGCGCCAGGCGATCCAGTCCGGGTCGGTGTGGTCCTCGGGCGGAGCGGCGCCGCCGTGCTCGTTGCGGTACACCGCGACCGTGTAGTCGTCGTATCCCATCGTGACATAAGGCCAGACGATCCGATCGTCGAGCTGCACACCATCAAGGTCGTACAGGTCGACCGCCTCCAGCACGATGTCCAGAAGGAACCGGCGCGTCTCGGGGTGCAGGGGGTTGAGCCACACGAACCCGTTGGGCGCGATCTCGTTGCCCTCGATGTCGCGGCTCAGCCAATCCGGGCGGATCTTTCTCAGGTGGTTGTCGGTGTCCTTGTGCGCCGCCATGAACCCGTACTCGAACCACGCGATGTACGCCAGGCCGTTGCGGTGCGCCTCGATGAGCGTTTCCTCGAGCAGGTCGCGGGCGGGCATGGGTTTGTCGGGGTCGGAGGGGTCCTGCTTGGCCAAGTCCGGCCGCCGGTCGACCCCGATCAGGTCTTCGAGCACCCGTGAGGGGTACTGGGTGTACCCGTTCTTCCAGGTCTCGACATAGACCGAGTTGAGCCCGATCTCGCGGAGGCGACGCATCGTCTCGGCCGTCCGGGCCGGCGAGGCGATGTGGTCGTTCGCGGTCGTCGTCAGCCAGGTCCCCCGGACCTCCGGGGCAGCCGGAGGCGGAGAGGCAGCACCCGACGGCAGCGCCGCAAGGGCGGCCCCAAGCAGGGCGTAGAGCAGGTTCTTGACGGCAGGCTGGGCTCGGTGACGCATCGGTCTACCCTTACTTTCGAAATATCGGCCCGAAGACGCGACCGGGCGGCGTGCGCCGGACGCGCAAGCGGGTCATCGTAACGACGCCCGGAGCATCGCAGCATGGTGGCGACCAGCACTTTCAGGATCGGGATCATCGGCGCAGGCGGGATCGCCGGGGCGCATGTCGCCTCCGCGACCGAGACCGGGGGCGCCGTCGAGGTCGTCGCCGTCGCAGACCCCGTCGAGGCCAGCCGCGAAAAACTCGCCAGCCAGACCGGCGCCGAGGGCTTTCAGGACGCGGGCGCCTTGATTGATCGGGCGAAGGACCTCGGCCTCGGAGGCGTTGTCGTTTGCACGCCCCCCAGCGCCCGCCTCGACATCGTCGAGCGCGCGCTCAAGGCGGGCCTCCCCGTCCTCTGCGAGAAACCCCTCGCCCACACCCTCGCCGACGCGAAGAGAGTCGCCGAGCTCGGCGCGGCCCACCCGAAAACCCCGGCCTTCGTCGCCTATTGCCACCGCTTCGCCCCGGCCGTCACCGAGATGGCCAGACAGATCGAGAGCGGGCGCCTCGGGACGGTCACCCGTTTCGAGAATGTCTTCGCCTGCGACCTCCCGGGCCACAAAGACAAGTGGTTCAGCGACCTGACGCTCGCCGGCGGCGGCGCCTTCATCGACATGGGCTCGCACTCGGTCGACCTCCTCGCCTTCCTGCTGGGGCGGGGCGAGATCGTCGGCGCGGTCACCGACCGCGCCTGGCCCGGTCGCGCCGAGACCTCCGCCACCGTTCTGCTGAAAGTGCCCTCGCCGGTCCGGCCCAACATCCGCAAAGGTGTCGCGGCGGTCATCGAGAGCGGGTGGGCCGAGTCCAGCCGCTTCACGCTGACCGTTGTTGGCACAAATGGGTTGCTCCATTACGACTACGAGAAGCCGACCGAGCTGGTCTTCAAGGACCTGGTCGGGCAGGCCGAGGTTTCGCCAATCGAGACCCATGGTGTCCGGTTCCGGCTGCAGCTTGAGGCCTTCGCCCGGGCCGCGATGGGGGGGGAGCCGGGGTGCCTGTCGACCTTCGCCGACGGGGTTCATGCGGCAGAAGTGGTTGACCGGGCGGGCGGATCCAGTAATCTTCTATAATCTTCCGGCGAGCCTCCGCACCGCTCCGGGCCCATGAGGGCCGGATCGGGCCCGGCTGGCCGGGTCCGGACCGACTTGCGCTTTCGGGCGATCAGCCCGACGGAGGCCGCCATGACGCAGACCGCCAACCAGCACGAACACGCGATCCACACTTCGGCAACGGCTGGAGCGGGGGGAGTCGAGCGTGTGCCCGTGGTGGTGCA
>SLFH01000383.1 GCA_007124345.1 Phycisphaerales bacterium
AACGCTCGGCGGGCGCGCCCCGGCGCCCCGCGATCCGGAGGCCTTCGAGCGCTTGATCGCCCAAGGCCGCGAGCGCCTACTCGCGACCGCCGAGGAGATCGGCAACCTGGTGCTGAAGGTTCTGGAGCGGACGCAGCAGGCGAGGCTGGAGCTCGACCGGCGCTTCCCGCCCGCATTCACACCCTCGACCGACGACATGTGGTCACAGCTCGACGGCCTCGTCGACGCCGGGTTTCCCGGGTCGGTCCCGCCCGCATCGCTGCGGCATATGCCGCGCTATGTCAACGGCGTGCTGGTCCGCCTGAAGAAGCTGGTGGGGGGCGGGATGGAGCGTGACCGGCACGCGATGGAGTCCCTGTCGCCCCTGCTGAGGCGCCACGCCGAGCTGTCGGAACTCTGCCGGGGCGACAGCAAGAAACAGCGGCGGGTCGAGAAACTCCGCTGGAGCCTGGAGGAACTGCGGGTCTCGCTGTTCGCCCAAGAGCTCCGCACGGCCGAGTCTGTCTCGGTCAAAAAGCTGGGCGCCGCGCTGGACGAACTGTCCATCGAGGCGGGTGTCCGTGGCTGAGTTAGTGCCTTTGCACGGGGCCGCGTGGCGCAGATCGTTCCTGACAATCCATCATCCGTCGTGCCCGTGGTGCGAGCTCCAATTGAGCCGACCGAGTGTGGGCAAGAAGTTGGCCCGCCGGGACGAATCCCGGCGGGCCAATCACGAGGGGAGAGGAGGCTGTCTGAGGCGAGTGCCGCGGGAAGTGGCCTCGCGATGGACTAATGTTGCACATCTTCATGCGATTGTAAAGGGGCGCAAACACCTAATCTTCGAAATACGGTCCAATACTGAGTGCTCGGCGAACCGACTTTCCGTGGTGTAGTGAGTGGATCTGCGTAGTTTATTGCGGCGGGCGGGGACCGCGGCTTCGCCTTAGATTCATGCGAAGCTGCAATACAAATACGGAATTTGATAGTGTTTTTGCTCTTGCTTCGCCCCTGCGAGGCTTGCGAGCTTCGGGTATGGTGTGCGGCCCGTGAGCGACCGCACGCCGCCATCCCTGCACGCCCAGCCCATGGCCAAGGACAACCCGCTGACGCGGAGTCTGGCGGGCGTGATCGGGCTGTTTTTCATCGGCCTGATGTTCCTGTTGTGCGTCTGCACGATGCCGTGGACGCTTGGGCGGGCGACCGGCCCGGACGGGACCACGCTGAATGTCGCCCGGTACAACGCCGGCGACACCCAGGAGGCCCGCCTGAGCCCGATCTGGTGGCCGAGGCCCGAGGCTGAGCGGATCCGCCTGAACACGCTCGTGCCGGTGGTCGAACGCCAGCGGATCGCCGACGAGCACGGGCTGGAACTCGACGCGGTGGCGCGGACGGTCGACGGCGAGGTGGGGCGGGAGCTACGACGGCACTGGCCGACGCGGGGACGGCCCCTGCACTACTTCCTCGGGACCGACGCCTTGGGGCGGAGCCTGATGCTGCGGGTGCTCGCCGGGGGCGGGATCTCGCTCTCGATCGGCATTGCCGCGGCGATCATCAGCGTGTTTATCGGAACACTCTACGGAGCGCTTGCGGGGTATCTCGGGGGCAAGGCCGACGCGTTCATGATGCGGGTCGTCGACATTCTGTACGGCTTGCCGTACATCCTGCTGGTGGTGCTGCTCGCGGTTGCTGTTGACGCGGCGGTGGAGAACTGGACGGGTTCGCGGATCGAGCGGATAACGGAGATCCGCATCGCGTATGTCGAGCGTGGTCTGGAGCAGGCCCCTGCGGGTGTCGACAGGGAAGCGCTCGCCGAGGAACTGCGTGAGCGTGCGGTGGATCGGTACGGGACCGGCGATCTGCCCGAGGCGTGGCGTCGCGTGGTGGATGTGATGGCGCTGCTCGTGGCGATCGGGGCGGTGAGCTGGCTGACGCTGGCCCGGGTGGTGCGTGGGCAGGTGCTGAGCCTGAAAAACCAGCCCTTTGTGGAGGCCGCCCGGGCGATGGGGGCGCCGACGCGCCGTGTGTTTTTCCGTCACCTGATGCCGAACCTGGTGGGCGCGATCGTCGTTTATGCGACATTGGCGGTGCCCCAGGCGATCCTGCAGGAGAGCTTTCTGAGCTTCCTGGGGATCGGGGTTCGGCCGCCGCTTCCGAGTTGGGGGAACCTTGCCGCGGAGGGTCTTGGCGAACTGAACACGCACAAGTCGGACTGGTGGCTGCTGCTGTTCCCGTGCCTTCTGCTGGGAACGACGCTGCTGGCGGTGAATTTCGTGGGGGAGGGGCTTCGGGAGGCGTTCGATCCGAAGCGTTCGAGACGGTAGAGTACTCGGGGTTCTGACCGGAGTTTTACGAGGAGCTGGCCGCGCGCGGCCGCGACGATCATGCAGAGCAAATTCGGGCTGAAGGACTTCGTGCTGTTCGTGCTGGTGGGCCTTGTGGGCCTGAGCGTGTGGTTCTCGCTCATACAGCAGGACCGCGTGTTCAACCGGGTCCGGACCGTCGAGGCCGCGGTGGGCGGCGTCGAGTCGCAGGTGACCTCGCTGGAGCGTCAGCTTCGTCGCGGCGGCGTCGCCTCGGGTGAATCGCAGCAGGAGCGTCACCAGCCGGTGGTGGTCAATGTGTTCACCGGGCCGGGCGGGGCGCAGGTGGGCGAACAGCACTCGGGCGTCGGGGTCACCCCTTGGCAGCAGCCCCAGCAGCAGGCGGGTCAGCAGCCCCAGCAACAGACCGGTCAGCAGCCGACCGCGACCGCTTCGCGTGACGGGTCGTGGGCCCGCGAAGGCGTGAAGATCCAGTGGCAGGAGCGCGACGACTTTGTCAACGACCCCGCCGACCACGAGGCCTTCCGGATGGGTGGCGAGCTCGGCGAGATCTACACGACGCGCTGGGCGAAGGTGATGCCCTTCGTGGCGCAGGATGTTTACAGCCGGTACATCACCGATCACATCTTCGATGTGCTCGCCCGCGTCGACCCCGAAACGCTCGACAACCGAGGGGTGCTGGCCGAGGCGTGGCAGTACGACCCCGACGGGATGTGGCTGCGGGTGAAGCTGTGGGAGGACGCTCGCTTCAGCGACGGCGTGCCCGTGACGGCGGCGGACGTTGAATTCACATGGAACGAGATCATCAAGAACCCGCAGATCGAGGCGGACCGCGTCCGCTCGATCACCGACGGGATTACCAGCATCCGCGCGCTCTCTGAGCATGTCGTCGAGTTCGAGTTCCGCGAGGCGCTGTACTCCAACGAGGGCGCCGCGCTGGCGCAGTATGTGCTTCCCAAGCACTTCTACGAGCGATTCACACCCTCGCAGTTCAACCAGGCGACGAGCCTCCTGCTGGGCTCTGGCGCGTTCCGCCTCGAGGTGGTCGACCCCGACAATCAGTGGCGTCCGGGGAGCGACTTCGTGCTGGTGCGCAACGAGGCGTACTGGGGCCCGGCCCTCCCGCCGGTGGCGAGGCTCCGCTTCAAGAGCATCAACGATCCGACGGCGGCGCTGGTGGCCTACACCAACGAGGAGGCCCACATCCTCCGCGCGACCTCCGAGCAGTTCGTCAGCCATCGCGACAGAGAGGACTGGAAAGCGAGGCACCACAGCCTCGAGTGGCTCAACATGCGTTCGGGCTACGCGTTCATCGCGTGGCAGTGCGGCAAGCGACGGGGCGAGCGTCTGACGCCCTTCCACGACCAGCGAGTCCGTCTGGCGATGACCCACATGCTCGACCGCGAGCGGATGATCCAGGACATCCGGGCCGGCATCGGCGAGGTGGCGACGGGCCCGCAGACCAACGCTTCCCCGGTCCGCAACCCCGACATCGAGCCGTGGCCCTACGACCTTGACAGGGCGAGGCAATTGCTCGCCGAGGCGGGCTGGACGCGTCGCCCGGGCCAGACGCTGCTGACCAACGAGGCCGGCGATCAGTTCGTCTTCGAGCTGGCGTACCCCTCGGGCTCGGAGGCGTACGAGCGGTTGGTGAACTATGTGCGCAACCAGGGCGCCCGTCTGGGCATCCGGGTCGAGCCGCGGCCCTTCGAGTGGTCGATCGTGACGCAGATCCTCAACAACCGCGACTTCGACGCGATCTCCTTCGCGTGGTCGGCCAGCGGTCCCGAGAGCGATCAACGCCAGATCTACCACTCCGCCTCGATCGAGGACCAGGGCGACAACTTCATCCAGTGGGCCAACGAAGAGGCCGACTACTTCATCGACAAGGCCCGCAGGACGCTCGACTTCGACGAGCGCATGAAGGTCTGGCACGAGTTCCACCGCGTGGTCCACGAGGAGCAGCCCTACACCTTCCTGTTCTCGCCTCCCTGGACCTACTTCGTCAACAAGAAGTTCAAGAATGTGCACACCTACCCCTCGGGGTTCGAGGTGCGCGAGTTCTTCTTCTCGCCCGATCCGGGGTTCTAAGAGGCAAGACGCCGACGGCGGCTCGGCGGCGGGCGGTACGCCCGCGCCGTTTCGCACCGTCGCCGGAAGGGCAGAACTCAAATGATCTCGTATCTCATCAGGCGCCTGTTGCTGATGATCCCGACGCTGATCGGGATCACCTTCGTCGTGTTCATGCTCGTGGCGCTCAGCCCGGGTGGGATCGGCGCGGGGCTGCGGGCCGCCGGCGGGCAGATGGAGGCGACCAGCCGCGCAATCCAGGAGGCGTACCTCAACGACCGCTACGGGCTCGACGACCCCGTGCCCGTGCAATACCTCCGCTGGCTGTCGCAGATCAGCCCTGTGAAGATCGGCAACCGGGCGCTGGTGCAGCCCGACGGGGAGCGTGTGAGGCGGCCCCGCCAGCTCGACACGCCGCTCGCCTGGCGTTGGTTTACAGAAGAGCTGCAGGTGCCAGAGCCGGAGGAGTTGCCCGAGGCCCTGCGCTCGCGTGACGCGTCTGCGGAGGAGCGCGATCGGGCGTTCAGGCGGGTCGACGGCGCGTTCGCCCAGGCACGGGCCAGGTATGTGTCGGGCAGGGCGATGTTCCAGCAGGAACTGGCGGGCTACCTCAGGGCGACCGGGAACGGGCACGCGGTTCGGTCCGACGGCACGGTGCGTTCAGACCGCCTCCGCTCGATCGAGTTCGACCCGACGCACGAGCGTGCGGCGGAGGTCGAGCGGCTCGCTGAGCAGATGCTCACAGCGTACGGGAACGCCCAGAGCCACCGCACGAGGTTCATCAACGCGATGAACGCGCGTCCGTACCCCCTGGAGGGGATCGGGATCGGTGGCGTGGGGCTCGCGACACCCGACCTCGGTCGGAGCTTCAGCAGCAGCCGCCCGGTCTCGCAGCTGATCGGCGAGGCCCTGCCGATCACGCTGCTGTTGAATGTGATCGCGTCGGTGCTGATCTACGCGATCGCGGTGCCATCGGGGATTCTTGCGGCGACGCGCCAGGGCTCGACGCTGGACACGGGGATGGGGGCGCTCTTTGTGGCGCTCTGGTCGTTCCCGATCCCGCTGGCGGGTGTGCTGGCGATCGGGTTCCTCTCCAGCAACGACTACCTCGGCTGGTTCCCGACCTCGGGGCTGCACTCGTCCGGCGCAGAGCGGATGCCTTTCCTGCCCACGATCATCGAGGGCGAGTGGGTGCGGGGGTACCTGCTCGACGCGCTGTGGCACCTCTGTCTGCCGGTGGCGTGTCTGGTTTACGGCGGGTTTGCAGTGCTGAGCAAGCAGACGCGTGCGGCGATGCTCGACAACTTCAACGCGGACTATGTCCGCACCGCCAAGGCCAAGGGCGTCCGCTCGAAGGACATCATCTTCCGCCATGTGTTCCGCAACAGTCTGCTGCCCTTGATCACGATGTTCGTCTCGATCTTCCCGGCGATGCTCTCGGGCTCGGTGGTGATCGAGACGATCTTCTCGATCAACGGGATGGGGCGTCTGACGCTCGACGCGATCTATCAGCGTGATCGCGAGGTGATCCTGGCGACGACGGCGATCATCTCGGCCGTGAACATCGCGGCGTTGCTGCTGGCGGACCTGCTGTACGCGATGGCCGATCCGAGGATTACCTACTCATGACTTCCGGCTCCGATCAACCGCAACCGATGGGCTCTGTGACGGGCGTGCAGCTCGCCCAGGGCATCGGCCACCAGCCCGCCAAGGGGTACTGGGCCGAGGCGTGGTCGTATGTGATCCGGCGTCCGAGGGCGATCTTCGGGCTGGTCTGGGTCGCGATCGTCGCGTTCTTCGCGGTGTACGCGCCGGTGCTCGCCAGCGGGCACCCGATCACGATGCTGCAGATGGGCGAGGATGGGTCGTTCAGCCGCGTGTGGCCGATGTTCGAGCACCTCACACAGACCGATGTCGTGCTGCTGGTGATGGGCACCGTCGGGCTGATCTGGATGGGCCTGCCCGTGGGCCCGAAGCGATCGGCGCGCGTCTGGCTGCTGATCCTCATCACGCTGCAGGCGCTGCTCGCGATCGTCTTCGCGTCGATGCTGACGAGCTACATCGGCTCGCCCGATCGCGGCGAGTGGGCGCGGACGATCCGCCACCAGGACAACCGGGTGGCGTACGCGTTGTTCGGCGCCGTCGGGTGCGCGGCGTTGGCTGGCGCTTTCTTCTTCCTGCTGCCCACGATCGAGTCGCTGCGGACGAAGCTGCTCTGCGTGCTCCTTGCCGCGACGCTCGCCGGCGGGGTGATGGGCATGAAGTGGTCGCAGCCGCTCTCGACCTTCGAGTACCGCTACATGCTCGAGGACGGGATGGCGAAGAACACCGTCTACACGCTGGTCCCGTTCAGCCCGAACCAGAGCGACACCTCGTGGTTCTTCCAGCCCCCGGGGACGACCGTCGCCGAGGCCGAGCGACGCGACGAGGAGGGGACTTTCCGCTTCGTGCTGGGCACCGACAGCGGCGGGCGCGATGTGCTCAGCCAGTTGATGCACGCCTCGCGTCTGTCGATCTCGATCGGGCTGGTCTCGACCTCGATCGCGGTGGTCATCGGCGTGACGATCGGGGCGCTGATGGGCTACTTCGGCGGGTGGATGGACATCCTGCTCTTCCGGGTGGTCGAGATCTTCATGGCCATCCCTGTGCTCTTCCTGCTGATCGTTGCGGCGGGCGTGCTCCCGCGGAACATCTATGTGATGATGATCATCATCGGGTGTTTCACATGGACGGGGGCTGCGCGTTTTACGCGCGCCGAGTTCCTGAAGCTGCGCAACCAGGACTTCGTGCAGTCGGCCAAGGCCGCGGGTCTGCCCCTGCGGTCGATCCTCTTCAAGCACATGCTGCCCAACGGCGTGACGCCGGTGCTGGTCGACGCGTCGTTCGCGATCGCCGCGGCGATCCTGATCGAGGCGATCCTGAGCTTCCTTGGCCTCGGCCCGGCCGACCAGGCGAGCTGGGGCAAGCTGCTGCGCGCCGCCAGCGACGAGTCGGGCTCGTTCAAGTGGTGGCTGGCGATCTTCCCGGGCGCCGCGATCTTCCTCACGGTGCTGGCGTACAACCTGATCGGCGAAACGATGCGCGACGCGATCGATCCGAAACTCAAGAAGGCCAGGGTCTGATGGGCATGCAACAGCCGCAATCCGGCGCCGAGAAGCCGCTGCTGACCGTCGAGGACCTCGCCGTCAGCTTCGACAACGGCTCGGGCCCGCGCATCCAGGCGGTCGACGGCGTCCGCATGACCATCTTCCCCAACCAGACACTCGCGGTTGTGGGGGAGTCGGGCTGCGGCAAGAGCGTCACGGCGATGAGCTCGCTGCAGCTCATTCCCAGGCCTCCCGGGCGGTTCGACCGCGGCGCGATCCGCTTTCGGACATCAGAAGAGCTCGGCTGGGGCGAGGTCGATCTGACAACGCTGGAAGACCGGAGCATCCGCAAGATCCGCGGCAACGAGATCGCGATGATCTTCCAGGAGCCGATGACCAGCCTCAACCCGGTCTACTCGGTGGGCGATCAGATCCTCGAAGCGATCCTGCTGCACCAGGATGTGACGCACGCCGAGGCGGTCGACATCGCCATCGACGCGATGCGCGCAGTCGGCATCCCCGAGGTCGAAGAGCGCATCAAGGCGTACCCGCACCAGTTCTCCGGCGGCATGCGTCAGCGCGTGATGATCGCGATGGCCCTGGCCTGCCAGCCCCGCCTGCTGCTGGCCGACGAGCCGACGACGGCGCTGGATGTGACCATCCAGGCGCAGATCCTCGAGCTGCTCAAGGAGCTCAAGCGCACGCGGGACATGGCGATCATGCTCATCACCCACGACCTCGGCGTCGTGGCCGAGAACGCCGATGTCGTCTGCGTGATGTACGCCGGGCGTGTCGTCGAGTACGCGCCGGTCTTCGAGCTGTTCGACAACCCGCTGCACCCTTACACGCGCGGCCTGCTGGCGAGCATCCCCAAGATGGCCGAGCGGCGCGACCGGCTCGTGACCATCCGCGAGATCGTCGAGGACGAAGCGCAGTTCAGGCGGCTTCCCGGGGGCGATCAGGGCGTCCGGCCCTGGTGGCCCTGGCACGACCCGCCTTCGGACATCTCGGCCCGGCCCGGTCCGGCGGGGGACTACCTCCTCCACGAGGTGGCACCGAAGCACTGGGTGGGCCTCTGGCGGACCAAGGCGATGGCGGAGATGGACCACAGCTTCCCCGAGGTCAACTTCAGGGTCCCGATCAAGGCGCGGGCCGGCGTCGGCTAACATCCGGCGCGGCATCGGCACCCTCCGGCATGCGTTCTTTCCACACCCGCGCGAGGGACCAGCGCGGATGAACATCCCGACTCCGTGTCAACCCTGAATCGATGCGAAGTTGGGCTGCCGATTCCTAAGTCGTTGTGCAGCAACGACTTGGGCCTTTGCAAAACCTGAACACGAAATCTTTTGCTTGACCGTCCGGATAACCGACACGATGCTGGAGCGTGTTGTCAACAGGTTTTCCCCGGCGGCTTTGGCCCCGCCGCACGCCCTTTGATCGGGCCGGCCGGGCCCGGTGCAGATGCTCATGCGGGTGCTCTTTCTCTACGATGCTGCGTTCCTGGAACGCGAGGCCGAACTCGCCGCGAGGCTTGAGGTCGGTCTCGCCGACGAGGGCGTGCGCATCTTCCGGGGCGTGCCCGAGTCGCTGGTGGGCCGGTCGGAGGAGCACCTGGGCTCGCAGGAGATCGGCGTCCCCTCGCCCGGGCTGTTCGCGCCCGTGCGCATGCAGGCGACGC
>SLFH01000183.1 GCA_007124345.1 Phycisphaerales bacterium
CTTCGGGGCTTTCAGGAGGAGACCGCGAGACTCGGAGGCGCCACCAAACTACGCCAACCGCTCGAACTCCGGCAGCGGGCCCACCAGCGGGCGGGCGTAGTGAATGAACGCTTCGCTCACATCGCTCGTCCCCTTAATGAACTCGGGGGGCATGTGCTTGGTTTTGGCGGCGACATCGGAGAGCTCGATGCGCTCGTAGCGCACGCCGTAGACCTCGTCGGGCCCGGGCCTGCCCGTGCGGTGGATGGCGACGGAGCCGTCGAGTTCGCCCTCGGCCGCGAGCTGTGCGGCGAAGTGGCCGACGCGGCGGGCTTCGAGCTGGTCGACCGGGCTCGCGTCGGGGAAGCAGCGCTGCATGTAGCCCAGCGTGTCGGCGCGCACGCGCACCGGCTTGCCCCCCTTGGGCGTGAGCTTTTCTTTCAGCAGTTCGGCGAGCTGATCGCCCAGGGCGCCCGAGCCGGAGAGCTGGACATTGCCGTGCGCGTCGGTCTGGGCGTTCTTGATCAGCTTGGCGCCGATGGGCGTGCCGTCCTTGTCCTGGATGCCCTCGCTGACGGCGATGTGGCACCGCCCCTTGCGGTCGTAGATCTCCGCGACCTCGTGGGCGAAGCGTTCGGTGTCGAACGCGACCTCGGGCAGGTAGATCAGCTGCGGGCCGTCGGTCGAGCTCGCGCGGTCGGAGCGCCGGGCCAGGGCGCTCGCGGCGGTCAGGAACCCCGCGTGGCGACCCATGATCACATTGATCTTGATCCCCGGCAGCGAGATGTTGTCCATGAAGTCCGCCATGCACGCCTTGGCGACGAACCGGGCGGCCGAGCCGAAGCCCGGCGTGTGGTCGCTGATCACAAGGTCGTTGTCCACGGTCTTGGGGATGTGGAAGCAGCGGAGCTCGTGCCCTTCCTGGTTGGACAGTTCGTTGACGATGCGGCAGGTGTCGGAGCTGTCGTTGCCACCGATGTAGAAGAAGTACCGGATGTCGTGCTTGCGGCAGGCCTCGAAGATCCGCCGGCAGTACGCCGCGTCGGGCTTGTCACGCGTCGAGCCCAGGCAGGCCGATGGGGTCTGGGCGAGCAGGTCCAGCGTCTGACGGGGCGTGTCGGTGAAGTCGAAGAGGTCGTCCTGCGTGAGGCCCCGGACGGCGTGACGCATGCCCAGAATCTTCTTGATCGGCGAGCCCCGGCCCGCCCCGAGCTCGCGCAGCTTCTCGACCACGCCGACGAGTGACTGGTTGATGACGGCGGTGGGCCCGCCGGACTGGCCGATAACCGCGTTTCCTTCGATCAGTTCTCGCATGGGTCGCTCGCTCCGCTCTCTCTATGGCCAAGGGACTCGGGTGTCCGGCGATGATAAGCCCGGCAAGGGCTGAGGCCGGCGCGGACGCCGTTTGCGCGATCTGGAGGGGGGATCGGCACTCTTGTTGGCCCAAAACCTGTCTTTAGGCATGGTGAGAAGTGCGGGGAGCCGAGCCGCCGCCGATCCAACGGGCCGGAGGGGAGAGCGGGGAGAGAGCCCCCCTCCGGCCCCGGCGCGGCTCTTTCGGACTCAAATGACCCGTGCTGCCCGCTTTGGTTCGGCCGGGTTTTTCGTTACTCTCTCCCACTATGAAGCTTGCACGATCGATCCGTTCCGGAGCGGCGCTCTTGGCCTGTGCGCTCACGTCAGTCGCCATCGGCGCCCAGGCCCGCCCGACCGCCAACACCCCCCTCGCCTCGCCCCCCGACGGGATGACCCGCCAGGTCGCCCCGCGAGCCGCCCTCGTCGGCGCGACCGTCCATGTCAGGCCGGGCGAACAGATGGAGGACGCCGTGGTCCTCATCGAGCACGGCGAGATCCGGCGTGTGGTGCCTCGGGCCGAGTACGACCGCATGGCCCGCCCGGGGGGCACCATCGAGGTCGACTACTCCGGCCGCCACATCTACGCCGGGTTCATCGAGGCGTACCTGCCCGTGCGGGCGCCGGGGGTGGACGGCTCGGCGGTCGGGGCGCACTGGAACGAGGGCGTCACGCCCCACCGACGCGCCCTGGACGGTTCGGCCCCCAACGCCCGCGACCGCGACAACCTCCGCAAGATGGGGTTCGCCGCCGCCCACCTCGTGCCCGACCAGGGGGTCTTCCGCGGGCGCACGGCGCTGGTCAGCCTCGCCGACCCGCGCAGCGACAGCAGCCACGAGCCGCCGGCGGTCTACCGCGATGGCGTCGCCGACGCCGTGGCGTTTGAGCGCAACAGCCGGCGGGGCGGCTACCCCAGCAGCCACATGGGCGCTGTGGCGCTCATCCGCCAGGTGCTCGCCGACGCCGACTGGCAGCGGCGCGCCCGCCAGACCGGCGACTTCACCGGCGGACCAGACGCCATCGACGAGCTCGCCGACGCCAACCGTCCCCTCTTCTTCGACATCGACCGCGAGATGACCACGCTCCACGCCGCCGACATCGCCAGCGAGTTCAAGCGCAACGCGATCATCGTCGGCAACGGCATGGAGTTCAAATGGCTCGAAGCGATCGCGACCGAGAACCTGCCGGTGATCGTCCCCCTCCGCTTCCCCCGCGCCCCGGATGTCTCGGGCTTCGGCGAGGCGGACTCGACCGACCTCGAACGCCTGATGGAGTGGGAGCAGGCGCCGACGAACCCGCGCCGCCTCGCCGAGGCGGGCGTCAAGACCGCCATCACCAGCGCCAAACGCATCCGGGGCGCCGGCAACCTCCACAACGACCTGCGCTCGGCCGTCCGCCACGGGCTCTCCGCCGACGACGCCCTGGCGATGCTCACCACCAACCCCGCCGAGATCCTCGGCGCCTCTGACAGGCTCGGCACGGTCGAGCGGGGCAGGCGCGCCAACCTCGTCGTGACCGACCGCCCGCTCTTTGTCGGCCCGTCCCGCATCCTCGATGTCTGGACCGACGGCGAGCGCCACGTGATCACGACCGACGATGTCGGCGCCATGGCCGGCGTCTACGAGGTCAGCTTCCGGGGCGAGCCCCGCGGCACCCTCACCATCACACGCAGGCCCCGCGTCACACTCGAAGACGGCGACGAGAAAACACGCGCCGAGAAGGTCTCCATCGACGGCGACCGCCTCAGCTACACCGTCAAGGAGCACGACGGCTCCGTCGCCATCGCCACGGCACAACGGCGCGGCACGACCCTCCACGGCACACTCATGATCCCCGACGGGCGCACCTTCGCATGGACCGCCACCCGCGTCGGCGACGCACCGGACGACGAGCGCGACCGCGAAGAACGCGGGCCCGGCGAGATCCCCGACATCAAGGGCTACCCCTTCGGCCCCTACGCCGTCGCCGAAAAACCCGAGCAGCGCCGCGCGATCTTCACCAACGCGACGATCTGGACCGCCGCCGACGCGGGCATCATCGAGAACGGCGTGCTCGCGATCGACGGGGGCAAGATCGCCTTCGTCGGCACACGCTCGGCCTTCGACCGCTCCCGCTTCGCCGGGTGGGACAACGCCGAGCGGGTCGACCTCGAAGGCCGGCACATCGCGCCCGGCTTCGTCGACGCCCACAGCCACACCGGCACCTTCGCCCTCGGCGTCAACGAGGGCACGCAGGCCGTCACGAGCGAGGTCCGCATCGCCGACGCCGTGGACTCATCGCACATCAACTGGTACCGCCAGCTCGCCGGGGGCGTCACCACCGTCAACACGCTGCACGGCTCGGCCAACCCAATCGGCGGGCAGTCGCTCACTCAGAAAGTCCGCTGGGGCTCGCGCCACCCGCGCGACATGCACATGCGCGGCGCGACGCCCGGCATCAAGTTCGCCCTCGGCGAGAATGTCAAGCAGTCCAACTGGGGCGACACCGCCACCACCCGCTACCCGCAGACGCGGATGGGCGTCGAGACGATCATGCGCGACCGCTTCCACGCCGCGCTCCGCTACGACGAGGAACGCAGGCGTGGCGGGCGTCGCAACCTCGAGCTCGAAGCTCTCGCCGAGGTGCTCAGAGGCGAGCGCCTCATCCACTGCCACTCCTACCGCCAGGACGAGATCCTGATGCTCTGCCTGCTGGCCGAAGAGTTCGGCATCACCATCGGCACCTTCCAGCACGGGCTGGAGGTCTACAAGGTCGCCGAGGCGGTGCGTGAAGCCGCCATCGGCGCCAGCATCTTCAGCGACTGGTGGAATTTCAAGGTCGAGGTCTGGGACGCCATCCCCTACGCCGGGCCCCTCCAGCACGAGGCCGGCGTCAACACCAGCTTCAACTCCGACTCCGACGAGCTCGCCCGGCGCATGCACGCCGAGGGCGCCAAGGCCGTCAAGTACTCCGGCGGACGCGTCAGCCCCGAAGAGGCGATCAAGTTCGTCACCATCAACGCGGCGGTCCAGCTCGGCATCGGCGACCGCGTCGGCTCGCTCGAAGCCGGCAAGGACGCCGACTTCGTGATCTGGTCCGGCTCGCCCCTCAGCACCCTCTCGCGCGCCGAGTCGACCTGGATCGACGGCGCCGAGTACTTCTCCCTCGAGATGGACCGCGAGCACCGCCGACGCATCGCCTCGGAGCGCCGGCGCCTCATCCAGAAGATCCTCGCCGGCCCGCCCTCGGAGCGCGAGAAGAAGGAAGAGGAAGAGAAGAAGGACGAAGCCGAAACGGCCGAACCCGACCGCTCGCTCAGGGGCCGCATGCTCGCGCAGGAACGCGCGCTCGTCCGCGAACGCATGCTCGAAGCACTCAACGCAAACCGCGACCCCACGCTCGATTCCTGCGGCGTCTGCGGCTGCTCCGACATGCACTTCCTCTTCCAGTCCCTCAGCAACTAAGCACCGACCGATCCCGGGCGCCCCGAACCCCCACCACCGCCCGTTCGAATCAGGGCCGAAGCCGGCCCACAGAGAGACCAGTCATGGCCAACACAACACTGAAAGCAAAGCTCGCCGCCGCCCTCTGCGCCGTCGCGCTGTGGCAGGGCGCTTCCGCCCAGGACCTCATCCGCTCCGCCCCGCCCCAGCAGACGGGCATCGCGATCACCAACGCCCGCATCCACACCATGGCGGGCCAGGTCATCGAACGCGGGCATGTCATGTTCCAGGACGGCGTCATCACCGCCGTCGAAGCGGGCGACCCGCCCTCGCGCTACGCCGGCGTCCGCATCGATGCGCAGGGCTCGCACATCTACCCGGGCATGATCGCCGCCTCGACGCGCCTCGGCCTCATCGAGATCTCCGCCGTCAGAGCCACGCGCGACTTCGCTGAAACCGGCGACATCGCCCCCGAGGTCCGCGCCTGGGTCAGCGTCAACCCCGACTCGGTCATGTTTCCCGTCACGCGCAGCAACGGCGTGCTCATCGCCGGCTCGTTCCCCTCAGGCGGGCTCATCCAGGGCCAAGCCTCCGTGCTGCGCATGGACGGCTGGACCACCCAAGACATGACCATCGAGCCGAGCATGGGCCTGGTGATCTCCTGGCCCCAGATGCGCCCCGTCGACGCGTGGTGGATGGACCAGCGCGCAGACGAGCAGCGCCGCCGCCGCGACGAACGCCTCCGCACGCTCAACAACTTCTTCGACGAAGCCGCAGCCTACGACGCCCTGCGCCGCGAAGACTCCGGCCACCCCGTCGACGTCAGCCTCGAAGCGATGCGCCGCTTCCTGCCGACCGCCGACAACCAGCTCCCCGTCATCGTGCGCTGCGCCGATGTCGACCAGATCAACGCCGCCGTCGCATGGGCCGCGGAGCGCGACCTCCGCCTGATCATCCTCGGCGGTCGCGACGCACCGCTCGCGGCGGACCTGCTCAAGGAGCACGATGTCCCGGTCATCATCACCGGCACCTACGCCTTCCCCAAGCGCGACGACTCGCCCTACGACGACGCCTTCACCCTCCCCCTCCGCCTCGAAGAGGCCGGCGTCCGCTGGTGCCTCGCGCCAAAGGGCGGCAACGAGGCCTCCGATGTCCGCAACCTGCCCTACGAGGCCGCCCTCGCCGCAGCCCACGGCCTGGACCCAGAAATCGCCATGAAGGGCGTCACGATCTACGCCGCAGAGATCATGGGCATCGCCGACCGTTACGGCACCATCGAGCCGGGCAAGTCCGCCACGCTCATCATCACCGACGGCAACCCCCTCGAAATGATGACCAATGTCGAGCTCGCCTTCATCGACGGTCGCACCATCGATCTGCACAACAAGCAGCGCGAGCTCCGCGACAAGTACCGCGAAAAGTACCGCCAGCTCGGCATTATCGAGGACTGAACCCCGGCCCCTACCATGAGCGCATGATCACGCCCCGCCCCGAAGCTCGCAACGAGCACCGACGCTGGCTTCTGGAACTGACCACACTCCCAACAGCCGCCGGCAGAGAATGGCGCATCGAGCGCTGGGTCCGCCTCTGGGCCGAGGCCCGCCCGGGCCTCACCGTCGAGGCCGACCCCGGCGGCAACCTCGTCATCGCCATGGAGCCCGGCAAAGACGCCGCCAAGGGTTTCAGCGAAGGCCCGCCCGTCTTCCTCACCGCCCACATGGACCACCCCGCCTTCGTCGTCGAGCGGATCGTCTCGCCGACCACCGTCGAGCTCGCCTTCAGGGGCGGCGTCATGGACGACTACTTCGAAGAGGCGAAAGTCAATATCTTCGCCGCCGGCGCAAAGGGCGAGCACGCCGCGGCCGCGACCATCAGCGAACGCACCGGCGAGCAGACCCCCTACAAGCGCTTCCTCGCCGAGCTCGACGCGCCCGACGACCAGATCGCGCTCGGCGATGTCGGCGTCTGGGAGCTCCCCGAGGCCGAGATCGACGCCGAAGGGATCCTGCACACCAACGCCTGCGACGACCTCGCCGCCCTTGTCGGCGCGCTCGCCGCACTCGACGAGCTCCACCGCGCCCGCAAGGAGGGCGCACAAGTCCGCGACACGCGCGTGCTCCTCACCCGCGCCGAGGAGATCGGCTTCATCGGCGCGATCGGCGCTTGCCGAAACAAGACCATGCCCGAGGGCTCGCGCGTCATCGCCCTGGAAAACAGTCGCTCGTTCATCGATTCGCCGGTCGGGGGCGGGCCGATCGTCCGCGTCGGCGACCGCCTGAGCACCTTCAGCCCCGCCCTCACCGCCGCGGTCAGCAAACGGGCCGAGGCGATCGCGGGCGCACCCATGCCCAACGCCAGCCAGAAGCTGTCAGAAGCCCCCAAATGGAAGTGGCAACGCAAGCTCATGGCCGGCGGCGCCTGCGAGGCCAGCGTCTTCTGCGCCTACGGCTACGAGGCCACCTGCGTCTGCCTGCCGCTCGGCAACTACCACAACATGGCCGACCTCGACGCCGTCCAGTCCGGCATCAACACCGGACGCCCCCGCGTCGGACGCGAGTTCATCTCCCTCGGCGACTTCGACAACATGGTCGACCTGCTGATCGCCTGCGGCGAGGACCTCCCCGCCGCCGGGGGCCTCGCCGACCGGCTCGATACCCTCTGGGGCGAGCGCTCGGGCGTGCTCGACGAGCGCACCGGCTGACCCCGCGCCTTCGCCCCGCACCCCTTTGTTCAGATAGAACCGCTCAGGCCGCGCGCGACCGGCCCCGCCCGCTCATCCACAGGCCGCAGAGCCTGATGAGGTCCGGCGCGGGGATCGGCTTGCTGGCGTAGGCGTCGCAGCCAGCCTCGATGGCGCGGGCCCTGTCCTCGGCGAGCGAGTGCGCCGTCAGCGCGACGATGGGCCCGGCGTAGCCGCTCTCCCGGAGCGTTCTGACGGCTTCGCGTCCGTCCATCACCGGCATCTGCATGTCCATCAGGATCAGGTCGAACGCGAGCTTTTCCCGCACGGCCTGGTCGACGCGTTCGATCGCCCGCCTGCCGTTCTCCGCTTCGATCACACGGGCGCCCGCCCGCTCCATGTGCATGCGGAGCAGCCGCCGGTTGTCGATGCTGTCGTCGACCAGCAGCACCCGCCCCCGCAGCGAGCGCTCGGCCGACACCCCTTCGCGACCGACGCGTTCTTCTGCTGCCCCCTCGGCCCGCCCCGGCATGATCGTCGCGACCATCTCCGTCCCGACGCCCGGCGTGCTGGAGACCGTCAGATCGCCGCCGAGGCTCCGCGCCAAACTCCGAGAGATGTACAGCCCGAGGCCAGAGCCCGGCTGCGTCCGCGTCAGCGAGCCGTCGACCTGCGTGAACGGATCGAACACACGCTCGATGTCGTCCGGCGCGATCCCGATCCCCGTGTCCTTCACGCGGCACTCCAGCACGCCCGCCCCCTCGTCCCACGAGAGGCGCACCTCGATCGAGCCCGAGGGCGTGAACTTCACGCTGTTGCTCACGAGGTTCACGAGGATCTGGCGCAGACGCACCGAGTCGGTCCGCACCCGCTCGGGAACATCTTCGCTCACGACGAGCTCTGTCTGCAGGTCCTTGGTGTTCGACGCGAGGCGAACCGTGCCCAACGCGTCGTCGGCGATCTCTGCCGGCGAACAGTCCGCCAGCTCGAACGCGAGCTCGCCCGCCTCGATCTTGCTCATGTCCAGGATGTCGTTGATCAGGCCCAACAGGTGCGACGCGTTGCGACGCACAGTCGACGCGTGCGCTTCACGACCCTCACAACCCGGCTCGCTCATCAGCTCGGCGTAGCCCAGCACAGCAGTCAGCGGCGTGCGGATCTCGTGGCTGATGTTCGCCAGGAAGATCGACTTTGAGCGGTTGGCCTCCTCGGCCTTCGCCTTGGCCGCCTCCAGCTCCTCGGTCCGCTGCGCAACGAGCCGTTCGAGCTCTTTCGTCCGAGACTCGAGCGATTCGCGCAGCTCGCGCTCGAGCCGCTTCGCCTTCATCGAGATGCCGAAGTCGCCCAGGTTCCAGACAAACCGCCAGGTCCAGAAGTTCAGCGCCACCAGCGCCAGGGCGAGCAGCCGGTACGCCGGCCAGACAAACATCACCGCCGAGAGCACATAACCGCAGATCGAGCACCACAGAAAGATCCACGAGAGCTGCATCAGCTTGTGGTTGCGGTCCTCGTGGCGCTCGACGAGGTACGCCCGGCGCAGAAACAGGAAGATCCGGCTGTACCCCGCCGTCACCCCGATCGTCAGTGCCACCAGCAGAAGCACCCAGAACCAGTCCACCCCGCCCGAAGCCGTCTGCAGGCAGTGCGTCCGAGGCTGGTAGGCCCCGAAATTGGTGAAGAAGTCGTACGACCCGCCC
>SLFH01000089.1 GCA_007124345.1 Phycisphaerales bacterium
CGCAGACGATCGCGCTGATCGTCTGTCACCTCCCGCACCACAAGGCGGCCGAGATCCTTTCGAGCCTCCCGATGCAGAAGCAGATCGAGGTGATCAAGCGCATCGCCAACATGGAGCAGACCAACCCCGAGGTCATCCGTGAGGTCGAGAAGGGCCTCGAAAGCAGGCTGAGCAACATGCTCATGCAGTCGACGGAGAAGGCCGGGGGCGTCGGGACCGTCGCCGAGGTGCTCAACCTCGCCGACCGCTCGACCGAGAAGTCGATCATGGAAGGGCTCGAGGCCGAGGACCCGGACCTCGTCGAGCAGATCCGCAGGCTCATGTTCGTCTTCGAGGACATCCTGCTCGTCAACGACCGGGGCATCCAGGCGGTGCTCAAGGAGGTCGAGAACGACGAGCTCTCGCTGGCGCTCAAGACCGCGTCGGATGACCTCAAAGAAAAGATCTTCACGAACATGTCCGAGCGGGCCGCCTCGCTCATCAAGGAAGACATGGAGTTCATGGGCCCCGTGCGCGTCAGCGATGTCGAGGCGGCCCAGCAGCGCATCGTCGACATCGTCCGCAGGCTGGAAGAGGCGGGCGAGGTCATCATCCAGGGCCGAGGCGGGGAGAGCGACCTTGTCATGTAACGCAAGAGACGCCACCGTCGGCGGGGCGGTGCGCCGATGGGCATGATCCGACGCGCCGACGCGGAGAGGGTCGCCCGCGACGCGATCGCGCTCGACCTCGGCGACCTGGCCCGCCAGGCCGAGACCATGCGCGCACAGGCGCAGGAGACCGCCAAGAAGATCCTCGCCGAGGCCCAGGCCAAGCGCGAGCAGATGCTCGGCAGCGCCAGCGAGGAAGGCCGCGCCGACGGTCGGGCGCAGGGGCATCAAGAAGGATTCAAGCAGGGGCTGGAGGAGGGCCGGCGCCAGGCTTTGGCCGAGCAGGCCGAGGCGATCGACGCCCTGCTCGCCTCGTGGGGCGCAGCGCTGGAAAACTACGAGCACCAGCGCGAGCAGATCATGGCCGACGCGAGGCGGGATGTGCTCCGCCTCGCGGTCCTCGCGGCGGAGAAGATCACCCGGCGCGTCGTCGAGATCGATCCTTCGATCGTCGAGGGTGTGGTCCGCGATGCCGTCATGTCTGTGCTGGAGCCGACGAGGCTGGTCCTGCGCGTTCACCCCGAAGACGCCGAGCGGGCGACCGCCGTGGTCGGGCCGTTGGTGCAGCGTCTGGGGGAGTCCGCCCACGCCGAGGTGTGCGCCGACGGATCGATCGAGCGGGGCTCGTGCCTCGTCGAGACCGCTGGCGGCGCCGTCATCGACGCGACCATCGCGACCAAGCTCCGTCGGATCGCCGAAGCCGTGCTCCCCGGGGGCTCGGACCTGATCGATGAGCCCCAGTCCGCCGCCGAAGAAAGCGACACCTACCGGGACGAACAAGACAGCGGGGGCGTCCGCCTCGATGATGAACGCCGGGGCGCCGCGGCATGAGCGTCCTCGCCGGAGCGATCTCCGCCGTCACCGACTGCGAGCCCGTCCGGTTCACAGGGCGCGTGCACGAGCTCCGCGGCCTCACCCTGCTCGTCCGCGAGCTGCCCCTCCCCGTCGGCTCCCTGGTCACGCTGCACACGCGGCGAGGCGAACGCTCCGTCAGCGGCGAGGTCGTCGGCTTCACGCGCGATCTCGCGATGGTCATGCTCCTGGGCCAGACCGGGGGCGTCAGCGCCGGCGACACGGTGGTGGGGGAAGAGGTCGCACAGACCGTCGGCGCGGGGCGGGGCATGCTCGGGCGCGTCATCGACGGGCTCGGGCGTCCGATCGACGGGCGCGGGCCGCTGCTCGACACCGAGCCTGCGCCGCTGAATCCCGACCCCTCCTGCGCGATGGACCGAGCGCCGATCAAGGAACGCATCGGCACCGGCGTCCGCGCGATCGACCTGCTGACCCCCATGGGGCGGGGCCAGCGCATGGGCATCTTCGCCGGCCCCGGCGTCGGCAAGAGCACCCTGCTCGCCCAGATCGCCCGCGGCACCGACGCGGATGTGAATGTCATCGCCCTCATCGGCGAGCGAGGCAGAGAGGTCCGCGAGTTCATCGAGCACACACTCGGTGCCGAAGGGCTCCGGCGCAGCGTCGTCATCGTCGCGACCGGCGACGAATCCCCGCTGATGCGGATCCGGGCCGCCAAGGTCGCCTGCACCGCCGCGGAGTGGTTCCGCTCGCGGGGCCACGACGCCCTGCTCATGATGGACTCGGTGACGCGCTTCGCCCACGCTCAGCGCCAGGTCGGCCTCAGCGTCGGCGAACCGCCCGCGACTCGCGGCTACACCCCCAGCGTCTTCACCCAGCTCGGCCTGCTGCTGGAACGCGCCGGACGCATCGACGCAAAGAACGCCTCCGGATCGGTCACCGGCCTCTACACCATCCTCGTCGAAGGCGACGACATGACAGAGCCCGTCGCCGACGCGGTCCGCGGCATCCTCGACGGGCACCTGATCCTCTCGCGCAAGCTCGCCGGGCGGGGGCACTTCCCCGCCATCGATGCCCTGGAGTCGATCAGCCGCATCGCTGGCGAGGTGATGTCGCCCGATCACGCCGCGGCGAGGTCCGAGCTCCTCGGCCTGATGGCCCGCTACCGCGAGGTCGAGGACATCGTGCAGATCGGCGCGTACGCCCACGGTAGCGACCCCGAAGTCGATGTCGCGATCAGCATGAAGGAAACCGTCGATGCGCTGCTCCGCCAGAACGGGCAGGAGCGGGTCCCCTTCGAGGACGCCAGAGATGTGATGATCAAGGTCGCCATGCAGGCGCGAGAGGGCGTCGACGGCCTGCTCGCCGCCGGTCGCCAGTCCTTCGGGACGGGGAGGTAAGCGGGCTTGGCGGTCTTCAGGTTCAAGCTCGAAGCGGTCCTCCGCCAGCGGCGCCTCGCCGAGGACGAGCGGCGCAAGCGCGTCGCCGAGCTCGAGCTCGATCGCCTCGCCATCGAGCGCGAGATCGAGGGCCACCAGGCCCAGATCATCCGCGAACGCAACGAGATGGTCTCGATCCTCGTCGAGGGCGGGTCGGGGACGATGATGCGGGTGCAGGCCGGCGCGGCCCTCCGTTTGCGGGCGAAGATCGGTCAGGCCTCCCTCCGACTCGCGGGCGTCCTCGCCAACCTCGAAAAGGAACGCGCAGCGTTGCGCAAGGCCGCGGCCGACAGAAAGGCGATCGAGCTCCTCAAGGAGCAACGCCTGCACGAGTGGAAGAAAGAGCTCATGCGGCGCGAGTCGGCCGAGCTCGATGAATTCGCGGTCATGCGCGCCGCCAGAAGCGGGGAGTACCGCTGATGCTCCGCACATTCTGGAACATCGTCTCGATCATGGCGGTGGCGAATCTGCTCGCACTTTTCGGCTTCTTCTCGTGGCTGGTCATCACCGACCGCATCACGCCCGAACGCCTCGGGCAGATCCGAGCCCTCATCGCCGATGGCGAGATCCCCTCCGCCGAAACGATTAAAACCGCCGCAGACAGCGATGAAGACGAGGAGCCCTCCGAGCCCGCGCTGGCCGTCAGCTCCGCCGACCGCCTCGTCCTCCGCCTCGAACAGAGCGAGATCGACCGCCAACGCCGCGAACGCCTGCGCCGCGAGACCAACGACCTCCAGCGGGCCCACCAGGCCGAGCGCCGCATCCTCGACGAGGAGTGGACCAAGGTCCGGCGCGACCGCGAGGAGTTCGAGGCCGAGATGGCGCGGGTCCGCAGCATCGACGGCTCCGCCCAGTTCCGCAAGGCCGTCAAAACCCTCGAAGGCCTCCCGCCCCGCCAGGCAAGGGATGCGCTCATGGCCATGATCGCCGGGCAGGATCTGCCGGGCACGCCAGCCGCAGACGACGGCCTCGCCGGCGAATTCGACCCGACCGACCCCGCCCGCGACGGCATGGCGAGGGCCGTCTCCTACCTCAACGCCATGGGCGAACGCCAACGCATCGGCGTCATGGAAGAGATCGTCAAGCAGGACCCCGCTCTGGCAGCGGTCTTGCTGGAAAGCCTCCGGGTGCGCGGCGTCGAAGCCCGCACCCGTGAGGAAGCTCAATGACGATCGGGACCACCCCCCCCGACATCTCAGACCCTTTCAAGCGCCTGAATCCCGGCGATCGGCATGCGCAGCACGCGGCACCCCCCGGTCTTGGCGCCTTTTCGCTGCTGCTCGATGGCCTGCAGCGCGAGCAGACGCCCCGCGCGTCGCAGCAGGACGATAAATCTCGAAACGAGCTGAAGCAGGGGCCGGACGGCCGCGACGGTCAGCCGCGATCAGAAGCCGCCGAGCCGACGATCTACGCAGGCCCTATCGGACAGGAAGCCCGCGAGACCCTCCGCACACCAACCGAGCGCCATAGCCCCGAGCACAACGCGGGCACGCCCCCACACCAGCGGAACGCGCAGCGCAGCCAACACCAAGGCGAGCAGGCGCCGGCGCATCGCGACCCACAGCAGACACCCCGCGCCGAGCAGCCCAGCGAGCGAGCGCAGACGCAAGAAACTCGCGACCCATCGACGCGCCAGCCCGTCGCACAGGAATCCGAGAACGCTCGAGATCAGGCCGGGCGTGCAGCGGCCGCGGCGCAGCAGCAAACGCAGCGGCTCGCACGCGAAGCCCCGACCGACGCGAGGGCCGGGGTCGCACGCCTCGCCTCTGCCGGCGCCGTGCAGGCCACCCCCGCCCAGCCCGCGGCCGGTGTGCAGCGGACCGAAAGCCGCGCCGAGCCCCGCCAGATCGCCCAGCAGCGCCCGGCGCAGCAGCCCCAGCGGCCCGACGCCGACAAGTTCATCCAGCAGGCCCAGCGGGGCCTCGCCCAGGCCCTGCAGCGCAAGGACGGCGAAGTCACCCTGCGCCTCCATCCTGAGGCGCTGGGCAAACTGACGGTGCAGGTGCGTGTCGAGGCGTCGACGGTGCAGGCGAGGGTCGAAGCGACGACCGAAGCCGCACGCGAGGTGCTCATGAGCCACACACCCGCGCTGCGGGCGGCGCTCGAATCGCGCGGGCTTGAGGTTCAGCGCATCGAGATCACGCTCGCGTCGGAGGCCAAGGACGATGCTGGCCCGAGATTTGCGATGAGTGAAGACGCCGATCGGCGCGCCGGCAACAACGCCGGCGGTCAAGCCGACCAAGGCAACCGTCGCGGGAGCGACGCGGGAACAAGCAACGGGCGGAGCCCGGACCAGAGCGCGGAGGACCGCGCCCAACAGCAAGAACACACGAGCGCTGCGTGGCGGAGCCCGGGCAGCCTCCTGATCGACACCGTCGCGTAACGACGCGCCGGTGGGGAGCCAGCCGATGAGCGCCATCGATGCGCAGGCCGCCTTTGCGCTGCCTCCGACAAACAGCGGCAAAGACGGGCTCGGCGCCCTCGGCAGCGGCGAGTTCCTGCAGATCATCCTGTCAGAACTCAGCCGCCAGGACCCGCTCGCCCCCAGCGACACCAGCGCGCTGCTGGACCAGATCGCCACGGTCCGCTCGATCCAGTCCGATGTCGACCTGTCCGACCGCCTCGGCGAACTGGTCAAGCAGAACGAGCTCAGCGCCGCCTCGGGCCTGATCGGGGGCGTGGTGGGGGGCGTGAGCACCAACAACGAGCGGGCGGTCGGCATCGTGCTCTCCGTGTCGCGCACAAAGGACGGCGCCGTGCTCAACCTCGACACCGGCCAGCGCGTCAACTTCAAGCAGGTCGACGAGGTCGTCAACCGACCCACGCTCCGCAACGCCCTGAACAACTCCAACGGATCGGGTGACCAGCCGTGACCACGCAGGGCACAGATATGCTGAAGATGCTCGGCGGCGGCCTGCGCCCCGTCGGCCCCGCGGCGCCAGCGCAGCCCGCCTCGCCCGAATCCGCCGACTTCGCAGAGCTCCTGCGACAGGTGCGCCGGGGCGAACTCGGCTCGGGCAGGCCGGTCAAGGTGCCCGGCGATCTCGGCATCGATCTCAGCGAAGACCAGCTCAAGCGCCTCGCAGAGGCCGCCGACAGGGCCGAAGCCGCCGGGGCAGAGAGCGTCGTCGTCATGATCGACGGACACCTGCTCCACCTCGATGTGCAGTCGCGACAGGTCCTCAGGAGCGTCGAGCTCAAACAGGGCGAGGTGCTCTCGGACATCGACGCGGTGGTCAACGCCTCAGAACAAGAAGAGGGCGGTCAGGACGGCCGCCCCGCGGTCGCCCAGCTCGCAGACCTTGCGCGTTCCACCCCGGGGCTGAACGCCTCGCTCGTGCAGCAGCTCTCCAGGCTCGGCGCCGACTGACACGCATCGACACTACGGCCGACGGCGCAATCGCCCGACGCCCATGACGGACTGTTCCCGGCGGAGCCGGGGTGAACCGGGGGCACGGAGGCCTCTTTCTCGCATCCTTACGCGGCGGGTCCTCATGGCTTCAACAACAGCGCTCTTCACCGGTCTGAGCGGGCTCAACGCCCACGCCAGAAAAATCGATGTCATCGGCAACAATGTCGCCAATGTCAACACCACCGCGTTCAAGTCCACAAGGCTGGTCTTCAACGACCTGCTCAGCCGCAGCATCTCCGGAGGCACACCGCCCTCGGACTTCAGCGGCGGACGCAATCCCTCGCAGATCGGCTTCGGCGTCACTGTCGCCGGCACCCAGCGCGACTTCACGCCCGGTCCGATCGCCGCGACCGGCAAGCCCGAAGACATGGCCATCGACGGCTCGGGCTTCTTCATCGTCGAACGCAACGGCGAACGCTTCTACACCCGCGACGGATCGTTCCAGCTCGACGAGAACTTCAACCTCACCACACCAGGCGGCGCGAGGCTGCTCGGCCACCCCGTCAACGATCAGTACGAGATCCAGCGAGGGCAGCTCGGCTCGCTCTCGGCGCCCATCGGCACGCTCACCATCGCCGAGGCGACCCGCAACGCACGCATGGCCGGAAACCTCAACGCCAGCGGCATCGTCGCCGGCGGCGCCAGTGTCTTCCGCCTGGGCGCAACAGAAGCCAACGGGTTCACCCCCCTCCCCGGCGCAGGCCCCCTAGAGCCCGGATCGCTCCTGCTCGATCTCGCCGACCCCGCCGAGGGCGCTGGTGGCCAGTTCTTCGCCCCAGGGCAGTCGATCGAGGTCTCAGGCGTGCGTCGGGGCGAGACCACACTTCCCGCAAGATCGTTCCTGATCACGGCGCAGTCAACGCTCCAGGACCTCGCCGACTTCCTCTCCTCGGCGATGAGCATCCAGACCGACGCCCTGCCCCCCGGCATCACGCCCCCCGGCGTCGCCTTCGATCCCGCGACCGGTACCTTCTCCGTCAACGGCAACACCGGCGTGATGAACGACCTCCGCTTCGATGCGTCGCGCATCCGCAAAGCCGACCCCGTGACGGGGACCTCCCGCGAGGTCTTCTCAGTCGAACGCCTCGGCGACGCGACCGGCGAGTCCGTCCGCACCACCATGGTCGTCTACGACTCGCTCGGAACCCCCGTCGAGGTCGATGTCGGCTTCGTGCTCGAACAACGCGGCGACGGCGGCACCGCGTGGCGCTACTTCATCGACTCGAAGAACGCAGTGGGCGCCAAGGTCCCTGCGGGCACAGGCGTCATCAACTTCGACAACCGCGGACGCCTCGTCGGCGACCAGCGCGTCGAGGTGCAGATCGACCGAGCCGGCACCGGCGCCGAGAGCCCCATGCGCTTCGAGCTCGGCTTCAGGGGCGACGAAGACCAGCTCAGCGCCCTCACCGATCTCAACTCGAGCGTCGCCACAACATTCCGCGACGGCGCCCCCATCGGCACGCTGGAGAACTTCGCGGTCGGTCGCGACGGCGTCCTCTACGGCGCCTTCAGCAACACCCTCATCAGGCCCCTCGGCCAGGTCGTCATGGGCACCTTCACAAACCCCGCCGGCCTGAACTCGCTCGGCGACAACCTCTTCTCGCCAGCCGCAAACAGCGGCCCGCCCATGATCACACAGCCCGGCGAGCTCGGCTCCGGCCAGATCATCGGCGGGGCGCTCGAGCAATCCAATGTTGATATCGGGCGTGAGTTCATCGACCTCGTGCTCGCACAGACCGGCTACACCGCCTCATCAAGGGTCATCAGAACGACCGACGAACTGATGCAGCAGCTCCTCTCGATCGTCGGCTGAACCCGGCCCGACGTACGGCGCTGACCGGAGGCGACCTTGATCAGCCTGACCAAACTCGACGGCAGCCGATTCGTCCTCAACGCGGACCTCATCCGCGTCGTCGAGGAACGGCCGGACACCGTCGTCACGCTCACCAGCGGCGACCGCGTCATGGTCAAGGAGGGCGCAGAGAGCATCATCGCCAAGGTCATCGCCTACCGGCGGAGCATCCACTCGCTCTGCGGCGGAACCGCCCCCCGTTGCGGGTGCGGGCCCTCGCACACCGACCCCGCGCAGGACCCCGATCAAGCCGCCGCCCCGCATCTCCGATAGTGCGCTGGTCCAGACACCCGGCGCACGCCGGCGGAGGTCGCCCGCGTGGATATCGGAACCATCGCAGGCCTGTTCGTGGCGATCGTCGCGATCATCGCGTCGATCATCATCGGCGGGGGCGAGCTCGGCTCGCTCTTCAACCTGCCCTCCATCCTGATCGTCTTCGGAGGCACCTTCGGCGCGATCGTCGTCGCGTTCCCCGTTGCGCGCATCCTCAAGCTCCACTCCGTCATCCTCAAGAGCGTCTTCAACTCCGCCGGCGACCCGACGCAGCTCATCAAGGACATGGTCCGCTACGCCGAGGTCGCCAGGCGCGAGGGAATCCTCGCCCTGGAGAACCTCATCGAGGAGATGAGCGACCCGTTCATCGTCCGGGGCGTCAAGATGGCCGTCGATGGCACCGACCCCGAGCTCATCCGCGAAATCATGGACACCGAGCTCGAAGCCCTCGTCGAACGCCACACCCAGGGCAAGAAGGTCCTCGACCAGGTCGGGCGCTACGCCCCGGCCTTCGGCATGATCGGCACCCTCATGGGCCTAATCTTCATGCTCCAGAACATGGACGATCCCTCGGCCATCGGCCCGGGCATGGCCGTCGCCCTCATCAC
>SLFH01000094.1 GCA_007124345.1 Phycisphaerales bacterium
CTCGCTGACTTTGCCCCGAAGATCAAGAGCTTCGATCAGCCCATCCATCTGTGATGAGGTGTAGCAGGTGTGCCGAGCAACATCGTAGATTACTTGTCTATCACCGATTGTGAGCAATACATCGTTACTGGACAGCCCCAAGCTCCGAAGCAAGTCAATCACCAATGACAGTATCTCAGATTCATCTCTGTTCTTGCTCTCATCCCCCAGCACATCACAGTTCCACTGCAAAAACTCCCGCAGCCGCCCCCGCTGAGGTCGCTCGGCCCGGAAGTAGGGCCCGGCGGTGAACCAGCGGGTCGGTTTCTGGAGCGTCGCGGCCCTGTCGGCGTACATTCGGGCGAGCGTCGGCGTGAACTCCGGCCGGAGGGCGTAGTCCTTCTCGCCACCGGACCGGCGGAAGCTGAACAGCTCGCTGACGATGCCCTCGCCGCTCTTGACGGTGTAGAGGTCCAGGTGCTCGAAGGTGGGGCCCTCGATCTCCTCGAACCCGTGCCGGACCGAGGCGTTCCGCCATGCGTTGAGGATGTACCGACGGCGCAGGACATCCTCGGGGTAGAGGTCGCGGGTGCCGGTTGGACGCTGGAAGCTGGGCATCGGACGGACAGTACGCCACGGACGCGGAGGGCGGTTGAGTTCTCTGGACGCCGATCCCTGAGCGCAGCGAAGGGTCGGGTCCTTCACGGGACCGATCTCCGAGCACCACCGACCCGACCCTTCGCTGCGCTCAGGGATCGGCGTCAGCACCATTGGGCAGGGGTTTATTCGGATGTTTGTCGCGACAATGGCGCGCGCCGGTGGATGTTCCAACTCCCGCCCCCATCGGGCCGGGCCCCTACCATTGCCGCCCGGGCGCGGTGCGTGCGCCCGACCCGGCCGCTGACGCGGTCCGGATCGCACACCCGACCCCTCTCGGAGGCCCCGATGCCCTCCATCACGATCAACGGCGTCCAGTGCTCCTTCGAGCCCGGGCAGACCGTGCTGCAGGTGGCCAACGCCAACGGCGTGGACATCCCGTACTACTGCTACCACGACGGGCTGAGCGTCCCCGCCCAGTGCCGCATCTGCCTCGCGGAGATGTGGACCCCCAACCAGCGGGCCGGCGGGCGCCTCGAACCCGTCGCCGGCGGCAAGCTCATGCCGACCTGCTCGACCGAGGCCTCCGACGGCATGGTCGTCCGCTCCGACAGCCCCAAGTCCGTCGCCAACCAGAAGGCGGTGATGGAGTACCTGCTCATCAACCACCCGCTGGACTGCCCCGTCTGCGACCAGGCCGGCGAGTGCTACCTGCAGGACTACTCCTACAAGTACGGGCGCGGCGTCTCCCGCTTCCAGGAGCAGAAGGTCAAGCAACCCAAGAAGGACCTTGGCCCGCATGTCTACCTCTACGCCGACCGGTGCATCATGTGCACCCGCTGCGTCCGCTTCACGCGCGAGGTCTCGGGCACCGGGGAGCTGACCATCGACGGCCGCGGCAACAAGAGCGAAATCGATGTCTTCCCCGGCGTCGCCCTCGACAACGAGCTCTCGGCCAATGTCATCGACCTCTGCCCCGTCGGCGCCCTGCTCGACAAGGACTTCCTCTTTACCCAGCGCGTCTGGTTCCTCAAGACCACGCCCTCGATCGACGGGATCACCGCCAGCGGCGACAACATCTGGTTCGAGCACAACGAGGGCAAGGTCTACCGCGTCAAGCCGCGCGAAAACCTGCACATCAACAAGTACTGGATCACCGACGAGGTCCGCTACGGGTGGAAGCACATCCACAGCGAGGACCGTCTGTCCAGCCCGATGCGGCGTGAGTACGGCTCGCTGATCGAGTGCGGTTACGAGGCCGCGGCGACCGACGCCGTCGAGGGCCTGCAGAACGCCGTGCGCAAGGGCGGACGCGTGGCCTTGCTCGTCAGCCCGATGCTGACCTGCGAGGAGGCGTACCAGCTCGCGATCATGGCGAGGGAGATCGACCCGCACGCGATTCTGGGCGTCGGCCCGGTGCCGTTCGTGGGCGAGGACAAGGTCTTCCCGCCGGGCCTGAAGAAGAACAACCCCAAGGCGTTCGTGATGCGGGCCGAGAAGGCGCCGAACGCGCGGGGCGTTCGCCGCGTGCTCAAGGCGATCTGCGAGGCGGGCGGGGGCGAGGTCCTCGAGTTCGACGACTTCGTCGAGGCCCTGCGCCACAACAGCGAGATCGCCGCCGTCGTCCTCACCGGCAACTACCCCAGCGACTGGGCGACCGACGACTTCGTCAGCGTCCTTGGCGACCGCTTCCGTGTGCTGATCGACACGCTGCCCTCGGCAGTGCTCAAGGGATCGAGCGTCGTGCTGCCCGGGGCGACCTGGGCGGAGAAGGCCGGCACCTTCGAGAACGCGACGGGCACGCTCCAGGCGTTCGAGCTCGCGGTTCCGGTGCAGGAAGGCGCCCGCGCCGAGGGGCAGATCGCCACCGATCTGATGGTGCTGCTCGGCGTCGTCGAGCCGAACATCGACGACATCGAGATCTACTCGGTCATCGACGAGCAGCCGGGATTCGTGCCCACCGCACGCGAGACGAGGCTCAAGCGCACCAAGCTCTTCAACGCCGCCAACACCCGCACCGAGATGGCCGACCGCTACCCCGCGCTGACGATCATGCTGACCGATGTGCAGAAGCCGAAGGTCGACGGCCGCCACAAGCCCGACATGCAGGTGGTCGAGCTTTGATGGGCGCGGGGCCCCTGTGGCACTGGCGGCTTGCCCGCCAGTGCCTGGTTCGAACCGCGAGCAGCCGAGGGGAAGGTCCGCTAGCGCCCGCCAGTGTCTGACGAACCATCTGTAACAAACCCGCCGCGGACCCGCGGCAAGCAGCCCGAACCTTTCCTCTGCGAGGCGATCCATGGATGCCGGTATTGTCGGCCTGCCCAATGTGGGCAAGAGCACACTGTTCAACGCGTTGACCGCCGCGGGCGCCCACGCCGCGAACTACCCGTTCGCGACCATCGAGCCCAATGTCGGTGTGGTGCCGATCCCCGACCCGCGTCTGGCGACGATCAACAAGTTCATCCAGACCGAGAAGATCGTCCCCGCGAGCCTGCGGATCGTCGACATCGCCGGCCTCGTCCGCGGCGCCAGCAAGGGCGAGGGCCTGGGCAACCAGTTCCTCAGCCACATCCGCGAGGTCGACGCGATCCTCCAGGTCGTCCGGTGCTTCACCAAGGCGCCCGGAGGCGAGGATGTCACGCATGTCGAGGGCTCGGTCGACCCCATCCGCGACGCCGAGACCATCGAGACCGAGCTGATCCTCTCGGACATGCAGACCGTCGAGAACGCGCTGCCCAAGGCCGAAAGAGCCGCGCGCAGCCGCGAACCAGAGTCGATCGCACGATTCGAGATGCTCAAGAAGGTCCAGCCCGTGCTCGACGAGGGGCTGCCCGCACGCTCGGTTTCGCTCGACAAGCCCGAGCACGCCAAACTCTTCAAAGGCCTCGGCCTCATCACCGCCAAGCCGATGATGTATGTGATGAATGTCGACGACAGCGATGTCAACGGCGAGGGCGAACTCTGCCAGAAGGTCCGGGCCCGGGCCGAGGCCGAGGGCGCCGAGGCCGTGGCCGTCTGCGCACGCATCGAGGAAGAACTCGCCGAGCTCGAACCCGAGGACCGCGCAGAGATGCTCGCCGACTACGGCATGGACGAGCCCGCCCTCGCCAAGCTCGCCCGCGCCGCCTACCGACTGCTCGGCTTGCAGAGCTTCTACACCGCCGGGCCGAAGGAGATCCGCGCGTGGACGGTGCCCATCGGGACCAAGGCGCCCCAGGCCGCGGGCGTCATCCACACCGACTTCGAGAAGGGCTTCATCCGCGCCGAGGTCTACTCGGTCGCGGACCTCGAACAGTACAAGACCGAGAAGGCGATCCGCGAGGCCGGCAAGATCCGCATCGAGGGCAAGGGCTACACGATGCAGGACGCGGATGTGTGCCACTTCCTGTTTAATCTGTGAAGGAGAAGAGGGGGGAGAGGGGGAGAGAGAGACGGAGAGACGAAGAGATTGAGAGGGATCGACGGTCTTCTCTCCGTCTCTCTCCCCTTCTCTCCGTCTCTTCCGCTATCAACTCCGAATCAACACCAGCGCCCGCAGCAACTCGGCGATCGTCCACGCCTGCGCGATGCACCCGTCCCATCGCCGGGGCCGATCGACCGTCTCGTCGGCGTCGAAGACCTCGGGGAGCTGCCCGGGGATCGGGCCCTTCAGCAGCATCGAGACCAGGGGATCGATCGCCGCCCGCGCCTCGCGCCTCGACGCCTCTGAGAACGACTCGCTCCTTAGCAGCGCCTCGACATACGCCCCGATCAGCCATGGCCACACCGTCCCGTTGTGGTACGCCGCATCGCGCTCCATCATCGGGCCCTCGAACCTCGCGCGGTACCCCGTTGAGCCCGGCGCGAGCGTCCGCAGGCCCATCGGCGTCAGCAGCTTCTCGCGGCAGACCCGCACCACAGACTTCATCGTCCCCGAGTCCAGCGGCCCTTCGGAAAGGCTCGCGGCGAAGAGCTGGTTCGGCCGCACCTCGCGCGAGGGCTTCCAGTCATCCCCGTCCGGCTCGAGCCGGTCGAACAGCCCGCCATCGGGGTCGATGAACCTTTTGCGGAAGGCGACCGCCGCCCGCTCGCGCAGTCCCAGCAGGCTCGACGACATCCCCGGATCGTCGTGCTCTATGTGGCGGGCCAGGCGGCTCAGCCCGTGCACCCACAGCGCGTTGATCTCGACCGCCTTGCCGTGGCGCGGCGTGAAGGTCACCCCGTCCCGCTGCGCGTCCATCCAGGTGAGCTGGGTCTCTTCGTCGCCCGCTGCGATCAGCCCGTCCTCGGGGTCCATCCCGATCTTGTACAGCGTCCCGTCCCGGTACGCCTCGATCACGCCGAGGCACGCACGCCCGATCTCGCCGGAGAAGACGCCGCTGTCTCCCGTCGCGTCGGCGAGCTCCGACGCGGCGTGGACATACCAGAGCGACGCGTCGACCGTGTTGTACTCCGCCTCGCCCGTGCGGTCCTCGAAGCGGTTGGGGATGATGCCGTCCTTCTGGTACGCCGCGAAGGTCTCCAGCACGCGCTTCGCCTCGTCGGTCCGGCCGGTCATGATGAGCAGACCGGGCAGGGCGATCATCGTGTCGCGCCCCCAGTCGCTGAACCACGGGTACCCCGCGATCACGCTCTCGCCCGGCTCGTCGGCGATGTTCGCCGGCGTGCGCATGACGACGAAGTCCGCCCCGGCTTCCGCCAGCGCACGCAGCGCCGGCGCGTCGCCATCGTCCTCTCGGATCCCGGCGCTCTCGATCGCCGCCGATGCCAGCGATGAACGACGCTCGCACTCGGCCCGCTCGCTCTCGGACGCGTCCTGCGGCGGGTTGGCGTCGGCCGAAGCGAACAGACGCAGCGAAACCGGCCCGCTCGACGCCGGAACCTCCCAGCGGAAGACGCCCGCCGAGCAGAGGTCCTCGACATCGTCCTGCCCGCGCTCGGTCTCCCACCTGTAGTGCAGCGACTCGTACCACGCGAGATCACGGCTGAACCTCGCATCCGGCGCGTACAGGTGCAGCCCCTCTCTCCGGTCCGTCAGCACGCACCCGCCCTCGACCTCGCGCACGCGGAACGGGTCCGCGGCGGTCCGCCGGCGCAGCTCGTGCATGTCGCTCAGCCGGCCCAGCGGCCGCACTTCCAGACGCACCGGGCAGGAACGCTCGCCGACCTCGTAGACGACCTCCGCCGCGTTCCGCCCGCGGATCAGGCGCAGGGTCTTGGTCAGCTCGACGCGCTCGCCCCCCGCCTCGATCATCCAAGTCCACGCGCAGTGCGCACACCCCCGCTCGAAGCGGACCAAGCCCGGGTGCCGGTCCGGCCGCTCCGGATCGTCCTTGAAGTGAAAGAGCGTGAGGCGGACGGGAGTGTCAGACGAACCGATGTAGACCGCCTCGTCGAGCGCGCTCAGCGACATCACGCGGCCGACCGGCGGGCTCATTGCGCTGATCAGCAACCCGTGGTAGCGGCGGGTCGGCACGCCCAGGACCGTGCCCATCGCAAAGCCGCCCATCCCGTTGGTCAGCACCCACTCGGCCTTCAGGCCCTCGGCGGCGATCCTGTCGGCGTCCCAGACGATCGTCCCGCGTCCGCTGCTGTCGGTCATGGCTGCTTCCTTGCGTCAGGTGATCCAACCGATCGTACCTCGTCGCCGGGGCGTGCCAGCCCCGTGGGCGACGATCGCGCATGAAAACCCGCCCGGCGATGCCGGGCGGGCTGTGTGTTTATGCGGCGTGGGCCGGAGGGCCCCGAACTCAGCGCGGGATCGGATAGGGCGCCAGACGCGAGGGCCGGTCGACCAGCCACATCCGCCCGAGGTCCATCCAGACCGCGCGGAAGTTGGTGTCGAAGGTGACCGTGGTCGCGTTCCTGGCCTCGTCCGAGCTCTCGTAGAGCGTGTCGATCTCCGGTGACGGGTTCAGACGCAGGCTGTGCTTGCTGGTGGTCTGCGACTTGCAACCGGCCAGGCCCAACGCCAGGCAGCAGGCGGCAAGCGCACACGCCTTCAGGCAACGACGATTGTTCATGGCACGCGCTCCTGGTGCTTCAATAGGGCGGCCGGGGCCGCGGATGCTCTGCCGCGCCGGATACCTCGACCCGCGCGGGATCCGGAAGGGGGTCCGGAACGACAGTTGTACCCGATCAGGCCAGTCGGCGTCAAACCGGGCGTCCGGACGAGGGTACGCACCTTCCCCCGGCCTGTTCCCGGTCTCTGCCCCCCAGAATCTGAACCGGATCGGGATGAATCTCGAACCAAACAGGGTTCCATCCCCCAAGCCGAGCCGATATGCTCGGCGACGGCCGGAGAGCTTCCGGCTGCGCAGCGGGTTCGGGCGACAATGACCGAACCTTGTACGATCCCCGAGGGAGCCGGAACCCCGCGACAACGGTCAGGCCGCCACCGAGCGGAAGGCCCGGATCGCGAGTAAGGCACCCACCTGATTCGGGGTTCGGTTTTCTCCCAGCACGCTGCGCAGCCGGCCGCTTTCTGGCGGGTAGGGCCCGGGACACGCGTAAATAACTGCGGGCCTGACTACTGTTTCCACACGATATTCACGCTCTGTGGATAACCGGTCGCTCCGATTCTCGCGATCGCGCTGGACCGCCACTCGCCGATGGCCCGATGGTCGGTCTATGACCATGCCGAATATCGACGGGACCGACATCAATTCCGCCGCCAGCCTGATGGTCGCAAAGAAGACCCTTGACACCGCAAAACAGCAGGGCGAGGAGATGGTCGGCATGATCCGCTCGGCGGCCAAGGCGGGTGAGCAGATCCGCCAGGAGGCGACCCAAGGCGCACGCGTCCAGCCCCCCACCGACGGGCGGCTGGATGTGACGGCCTGAGATCGGACGATCGAACAGCACGCGCCTGCTCTGCGCGACCTCCGCCTCAACAAAGCTCGCGCTTTGTCGCGCGAACCGCGACGAACCGCGGTCGATGCATGGGCCGAATTCATCGGCGCAGCGTCCGATGAATGTTTCGCGACGCCTGGCATTCGCGAAGATTGCCCAAGGGCCCGTCGTGCAGGTGGAAGCACGATGCGTCGCCGCTAACATCCGCCCCATGCTCCAGACCCCGCCGTAACAGCTTCGACCGCTGCTCTTCCTTCCGCATTTGTACCGCTATGCAACTCCGCCGCTACGCGCCCGTCGCGTTGCGGCTGCGGCTATCTCTCCGGAGCGTTCGTTGATCCTCAATTTCTTTCGTAAGCAGCAGCAGAACATCAAGAGCGATGTGCTGTCCGGTCTGACCGTCGCCCTCGCGCTGGTGCCCGAAGCGGTCGCGTTCGCGTTCGTGCTCGGGGTCTCGCCCGTCATCGGGCTGTACTCGGCCTTCTTTGTCGGGCTCGTCGCCTCGATCGTCGGCGGGCGCCCGGGGATGATCTCCGGCGCGACCGGGGCGATGGCGGTCGTCGTTGTCTCGCTGGTCGCGATCCACGGCATCGAGTACCTCTTCCCCGCCGTCGTGCTCTGCGGCTTGATCCAAACAGCCGTGGGTATCGGACGCCTGGGCAAACTCATCCGCATGGTGCCCCACCCGGTGCTGCTCGGGTTCGTCAACGGCCTGGCGATCGTGATCGCGATGTCGCAGATCGGCAGCTTCAAGGTCGCCGACGCGCTCGGACGCGTCGGGTTTGTGCAGGGGCCCGCGCTCTGGATCATGCTCTCGCTGGTGGCTGTCACGATGGCGATCATCTGGCTGCTTCCGAAGATAACGCGTGCCGTGCCGGCGTCGCTGGTCGCGATCGTCTTTGTCAGCGTCCTCGCCTACTTCGGGAACAACTGGCTGGACAAAGACCTCGCGATGGACGGCAACACCAATGTCGTCCTGACCGTCGGCGACATGCTGATGAACAACGCCCGGGCGGACGCCGCGGCGGGGGTGATCGGGGCCGCGCCCGGCGCAATGCAGGCGGACATCCGCGGCGCGATCGAGGCGATCGATCCGGAAGCGGCGACCCTCGCGGCTGGGCTGCCCAAGCCGTTCTTCCTCGAGTACGCCCTCCCGCCGGTCACACTCGAGACGCTCTGGATCATCGCGCCGTTCGCGCTGATGCTCGCCGCGGTCGGGCTGATCGAGTCGCTGATGACCATGACGCTCATCGACGAGATCACCGACACGCGGGGGCGGGGCAACCGCGAGTGCATCGGGCAGGGGGCGGCCAACATCACCTGCGGTTTCTTCGGGGGCATGGGCGGGTGCGCGATGATCGGTCAGTCGCTCATCAATGTGAACTCCGGCGGGCGCGGGCGCCTCTCCGGAGTCTCCGCGGCGGGCTTCCTCCTGCTGTTCATGCTCTTCCTGTCGGGCTGGATCGAGATGATCCCGATCGCGGCGCTGGTGGGCGTGATGTTCATGGTGGTGATCGGGACCTTCGAGTGGGCCTCGCTCCGCATGTTCGGCCGGATGCCGGGCAAAGACATGCTGGTGATGGTCGTCGTGACCGGGTACACCGCGATC
>SLFH01000346.1 GCA_007124345.1 Phycisphaerales bacterium
AGATCGCGATGATCTTCCAGGAGCCGATGACGAGCCTGAACCCGGTCTTCCGCATCGGGTGGCAGATCGACGAAGCGCTCAAGTTCCACACGAAGCTGAGCAGGAAAGAGCGGCGCGAGCGGGCGATCGAGATGCTGCGGCTGGTGGACATCCCCAACCCAGACCAACGGATCGACGAGTACCCGCACCAGCTCTCGGGCGGGATGCGCCAGCGCGTGATGATCGCGATGGCTCTCTGCTGCGAGCCCGAACTCCTGATCGCCGACGAGCCGACGACGGCGCTGGATGTGACCATCCAGGCGCAGATCCTGGCGCTTATGGGGCGATTGAAAGAGAAGATGAACACCGCCATCATGCTCATCACGCACGACCTCGGCGTGGTGGCGCAGGTCTGCGACCGTGTGATGGTGATGTACGCGGGCCGGGTGATCGAGAGCGCGCCGGTGCGAGAGATCTTTCACTCGCCCCGCCACCCCTACACCAAGGCGCTGCTGGAGTCGATCCCCAAGAAGGGCTCGCGCCAGACTGGCAAGCGGCTGCCTGCGATCAAGGGCATCGTGCCCAGCCTGTTCGACCTGCCCGAGGGCTGCCGCTTCCGCGACCGCTGCGGCTACGCCCAGGACCGCTGCGAGGCCGAGGAGCCAGAGCTGCTCGACCACGGCGACGAACACCACCCCGTCCGCTGCCACTTCCCCTTGGATAAACCCGCCGAGCTGACCGTCGGCGCGACCGAACGCAAGTGACCACCCGAAACCCACCGATGGCACTGATCGAGATCGACAACCTCGTCAAGCACTTCCCGGTCCGCGGGGGCTTTCTCAACCGCGTCGTCGGCAAGGTCCACGCTGTCAACGGCGTCAGCCTCGCCATCGAGAAGGGCAAGACGCTGGGCGTGGTCGGCGAGTCCGGCTGCGGCAAGAGCACGCTGGGCAAGCTGGTGATCCGCCTGCTCGAACCGACCTCGGGCAGCGTCCGCTACGAGGGCAAGGAGATCACCGGCCTCTCGCACGCGAAGATGATCCCGTACCGGCGGAAGATGCAGATCGTCTTCCAGGATCCGTACTCGTCGCTGAACCCTCGGCTGACGGTGCGGGCGCTGCTCAAGGAAGCGCTCAAGCTCCACAGGGTCGTCGGCGCGAAGGAGCAGGACGCGTACATCGAGGAACTGATCCGGACCGTCGGTCTGCGGCCGGACGCGGCGGACAAGTTTCCCCACGAGTTCTCCGGCGGGCAGCGACAGCGCATCGGCATCGCGCGGGCCCTTTCCACCAAACCCGAGTTCATCGTCGCCGATGAGCCGGTCTCGGCGCTGGATGTCTCGATCCAGGCCCAGGTGCTCAACCTGATGACCGACCTGAAGGAGAAGTTCGGGCTGACGATGCTCTTCATCAGCCACGACCTGAAGGTGGTCGAGCACTTCTGCGACGAGGTCGCGGTGATGTATCTCGGCTTCGTGGTCGAGCGGCTGCCGGCGGAAAACATCCACGACCGGGCCGAACACCCCTACACGCGGGCGCTGCTGGGCGCCAACCCGATCGACGACCCCGACGACCGGCGTCCGCTCACGGTGCTGCAGGGCGATGTCCCGAGCCCCTTCAACCCGCCCAAGGGCTGCCCCTTCCAGACACGTTGCCCAAAGGTGATGGACCGCTGCCGGCGCGAGATGCCCCCGCTGGAAGACCGCGGCGAGGGGCGGAAGGTCGCCTGCTGGGCGGTGGAAGAAGAGTCGCCGATGAAGGCCGAGCCGGCTGGCGCCAATGCCTGAGCACCGGCGGGGGATTGCTGAGACAGTCTGCAAGAGCCGAAACAGCCGACGGGCGAGCCGTCGTTGCGGCTGTCTCTTCTATTGCAGGGGGGGGAACCGCCGGAGGCTGCGGGCTCAAAAGGAAAACCCGGCCGCAGCGAGTCCGCCCGCAGCCGAGTAAAGGAGGAGAGAGAGAGACAAGACATTTCCAGAATGCCGCAAGAACGGCCTGGGGGCCAGAAAACGGCCTGTAATTTCAGACCTGACTGCTCAGATTCTTACCAAAACACGATTGAATTGCAAACAGATTTTGAAGTCAGGCTCTCTGCCCGGCGCGGGCCCGCTCGTAGACGCGGGCGATGTAGGGCCAGTTGACGACCTTCATGAAGGCGTCGACATAGTCGCCGCGGCGGTTCTGGTACTTGAGGTAGTAGGCGTGCTCCCAGACATCGACGCCCATGAGGGGGACGCAGCCGGTCAGGAGCATGTCCTGCTGCTTCTCCATCTGCATGACCATGAGGCGCTGCGAGATCGGGTCGTAGACGAGCCAGCCCCAGCCGGACGCTTCGACGGCGCCGGAGGCGGCCTTGAAGTGGGTCTTGAAGGCGTCGAAGGAGCCGAAGTCGCGTCGGATGTGCTCCATGAGCATGCCTGAGGGCTCGCCGCCCCCGCCCCGGCCTTCGGGCGCCATGCAGAGCCAGAAGAGTGTGTGGTTGATGTGTCCGCCGCCGTGGAAGGAGATCTCGCGCGACCAGTGCTTGATGAGTCCTGAGTCGCCGTCTCCCGAGCGGATCTTGGCGAGTTCTTTCAGCGCGCGGTTGAGGCCGTTGACATAGCCCTGGTGGTGGCGCTGGTGATGGATGCGCATGGTCTGTTCGTCGATGTGGGGTTCGAGCGCGTCGTATGGGTAAGGGAGGTCGGGCAGGACGAACTCGCCCTTCTCGTCGTCCCAGCCGGGCATGCGGCGCGGGCGATCGTCGTCGTCGCGGGCGGGCCGGCGCGGCTGCGCTGTCTGCGCCGCCGCGGCCGAAGCGAGTGCGCCGAGGCCGCCGGCGCCGAGCGCCGCGAGGGCTGCGCGCCGAGAGAGCGGGCTATCCGCCGTTGCGCCGGCGTTGTTGGTGTTGTTTGCTGCAGGGGTGTCCATCGATCACGCTCCTTTCGTGGCTGACGCGGTCTGCGCCGGCACTGGGGTCGTCCGGATCTCTCTGTGAGAGATCCTACGGGGCGTGGACGGGCGGAGCGTCTGTGCAGCGGACATCCGGGTCGGCTGGCGTTCGTCGTGCGATCAGCGTCGGTACTCGCGCCCCTCGATCGCGGCGATGAGGCAGGCGGCGCCAAGGATCACCAGTTCGTCGAGCACGGGATCGTCGGCGTCGATCGAGACGCCGAGCCTGAACACCCACGGGTTGAAGTGCTGTCGGAAGCGGGCGAGCACGGCGCCGTCGCCGCTGCGCTTCACCTCGTACCGCTGCGGCGAGAGGAAGGCGACAAGGTCGACATACCGGCGGAGCATCGCGGCTGAGCCGGTCTCGGTGATGGTTGCGGCCTGGTTGTCGTTCTCGTCGAAGACGAGCCAAGAGTCGCGGACGAACGACGAGCGCATGCCCTTGCGGCGCAGCGAGCCGAGGCGTTCGCCGGTCGGCAGCGAGACGTCGTACGTGGCGCTGAAGTCGATGATGTTCCGGGCGCTCAAGCGGAGCAGTTCCTCGCCCATGTCAGGCCCGGTGTACAGGCGGATGTCCTCGCGGAGGCGGAAGGCCTTCTGGCGGCAGTAACCCACGACCTGCCGGTCTGGCCCGTAGACATGGAAGGAGGCGCCGAAGATCTTGAAGACCTTGCGCCGGATGGTGTACTTCTCGCCAGTTGCCGCTGGAACAGGATTCGATTCGACGACCATGGCTTCCTCCCCGGCTCGCGACCGGCGACCCGCCGATCATCCGTTCCGATCCCGAAATGGGTTTGCACTTTTTCGGCTGTTGCGTGCTCTGTTCTGCATTTGTGGTCCGCCTGTACAGCCGCGGGCCCCCGCGCTCCCCGGGACCGAACCTCGCCCGGGGATTCTGGTATACTCGAAAGCCCGACGCATGAGTTTCACTTGTTCTGAGAAGCAACAGCAGGAGTCTGCTATGGATCGGACGGCGCGACGCGTCCCGGCGATGGTTGTCGTTTTGCTCGTGGTGCTCGGGGGCCTTGCGCCCGGAGCGACCGCGGGCGGGAATGTCGATCTGCCCCGTTACCCCTCAATGAGCCCCGACGGCTCGCAGATCGCCTTCAGCTGGCGGGGAGATCTCTGGCGGGCCCCGGCGGACGGGGGCGAGGCCAGGAGGCTGACCTCCCACCCCGCCGACGACACCCGTTCGGCTTGGAGCCTCGACGGGCGGCGCATCGCCTTCAGCTCGACCCGCAGCGGGTACCCCAACATCTACGAGATGCACGCCGACGGGACGAACATCCGGCGCGTCACCGTCACCGACGAACGCTGCACGGTCCGGGGCTACGGGCTCGACGCCGACGGCAACGAGGTGATCCTCTTCGACGCCCGGATCGAGGGCGACCCGTACCAGTCGCACCGCCCGTACGCGATCTCGCCCGATGGCGGCGATCCTTCTCGCCTGCACGACGCCTTCGGGTCGTACCCGGCCGTCAGCCCCGACGGGCGCCACATCGCCTTCGTCCGCAACGGGTACATGCGGACGGAGCTTGGGCGAGCCTACGGGTGGCACCGGCGGCACTACCGCGGGCCCGAGCGCATGCAGATCTGGCTGTTCGATCGCATCGGCGGCGGGTTCACCCAGCTCACCGAGTGGGAGGGCGACGACGGCAAGCCGCGCTGGGCGGACGACCGGACCATCCTCTTCCTCTCCGACCGCGAGGACCGCACGGTCAACCTCTACCGCATGCGTACAACCGAGGGCGAGGCCTCGATCGAGCGCCTCACCCATTTCGACGAGCGCGACATCCACCAGTTCGACGTGTCCGCCGACGGGCGGACGGTGGTCTTCAGCCGTTGGGACGGGCTGTACCGACTCGACCTGTCTCGCGCGGCCGCGTCGCCGCGACGGCTCTCGATCACGGCGCCGGAAGACACGCTCGACGACACCGAGGACCGATCGGTGTCGCGCGAGATCTCCGAAGCGGCGCTGAGCCCCGACGGCAAGGTGATGGCGACGGTCGCGTACGGGCGCGTGTTCGTCCGCGCAATCGGCGACCACACGCCGACGAGGCTCGTCACCCCCGGGCACGACCGCAACAGGCACATCGCCTGGTCGCCCGACGGGAGGAAGCTGTACTTCTCAAGCGACGCGGACGGGACCGAATCGATCTACGCCGCGACGGTCGCGATGACGCGCGACGAACTGGTCAACGGGTCCGGGGTCGACGAGCACGACCGCGAACGCTGGCAGGACGCGATCCGCTTCGACATCGAGCCGGTGGTGCAGTGGTACGACAACGACCAGATGCCCCAGCCCTCCGCGTGCGGGCGGTTCCTCTCGTTCAAGCGGGCGCAGGGCAGGATCATGATCCTGGAGCTGGCGAACGGGCGTGAGTACACGCTGGTCGACCATTGGGACGCGGACATCGACTGGCGCATCAGCCCCGACGGCAACTATGTCGCGTTCTCGGCCAACGACATGGACTACAGCGCCAATGTCTTCATCGTGCCGATCGACGGCTCGGCCGAGCCGGTGGACATCTCCCGCCACCCGCGCAACTGCGTCGACCCGCGCTGGTCGGCCGACGGGCGCGTGCTCGTGTTCCGCTCCAACCGCATCCGCTCGGGCCAGCGCCAGCCGAACTTCGACATCTACGCGGTGCACCTGGACCGTGAGCTCGACGCGATGTCGACCGAGCAGATCCATGCTTACTACGCCGAAGCCGCGCGGCGGGTGCGCAACCGCGGGCCGATCCCCGCCGACCTCGACGAACGCGAGTACGCCGAGCCACGCGAGCTCAACCTCGACGACGCCTACCTCCGCGTCCGCGAGGTTTTCAACAACGAGGAATCGGTCAGCAACATCGAGGTCACGCCCTGCGGCGGACGGATCGTCTTCAACGGGCAGATCGACGGCTCTTGGAACGCCTACTCGATCGCGTGGGACGGTTCGGACCGTCGGAGCCTCGGCGGGTCGGTCAGCATGCAGCACATGACGCCCTCAGGAGATCAGTTTGTGTTCGTGCGTTCCAGCCGCGCCGGTGTGTCGGGTGTTCGGGGCGGTGGGTACACCTACCACGACATCGACGCGACGCTGACGATCGACCTCGCGGTCCAGTCCGAGCGGAAGCTGCGCGAGGCGGCGAGGATGCTGAGCGAGCACTTTTACGACCCCGACATGGCCGGGACCGACTGGCTACGGCTCACCGACGAGTACGCCGAGCTCGCGGCCCGCGCGCGGACCCGCGAAGAGTTCAAGTATGTCGGCGCCCGTCTGTTTGGAGAGCTCGACCGCTCGCACCTGGGCTTCGGCAGCAAGGGCGAGTACCGCGAGAACCGGAGGCCGGTCGGGCGCCTCGGCGTCGAGACGGAACGGGTCGGGCTCGATAACACCAACCACGCCTACCGCGTCACCAAGGTCTACCGCGACGGCCCGGTGGGCGCGGGCGCCATGCGCCTGCACGAGGGTGATCTCATCGTCGAGATCGAGCTGGAACCCTTCGGCCCCGGCGAGACCATGGAGTCGAAGATGGAAGGCCGCGTCGGCGAGGAGACGGTCGTCACCGTTCGCCGTGACGGGCAAGACAGGCGGCTCTTGCTCCACCCCGTCAGCACCTCCCGTCTCAACGACATGCGTTACGACGCGTGGGTCGAGCACAACGCGCGGCTCGTCGACGAGTGGTCGGGCGGGCGCGTGGGCTATGTGCACATCCAGGCGATGAACCAGCCCTCGCTGGACCGCTACATGCGCGACATGTACGCCGCGACGAGGGGACGCGACGGCCTCATCATCGATGTCCGCAACAACGGCGGCGGCTGGACGGCCGATCGCATCCTCGCCTCCCTCGTCCCGGGCAACCACGCCTACACGATCGGGCGCGGCGCCGACCGCTCTCAGACCGGCCACTACCCCCAGGACCGCCTGCTCATGCCGCGCTTCACCGGCGAGGTCAATATGCTCAGCAACACCAAGAGCCACTCCAACGCCGAGATCATCTCCCACGGGTTCAAGGCCTACGGGCGGGGCAACCTCGTCGGCGAGCAGACCTACGGCGGCGTCATCTCCACCGGATCGTTCTTCCTCGTCGACGGCACCCGCGTCCGCCTGCCCGGGCGAGGCTGGTACCTCGAAGACGGCACCGACATGGACAACAACGGGGCTATCCCCGACATCCATGTCCCCCAGCGCCCCGAGGCGGAGACCGCCGGCGAAGACGAGCAGCTCCGCGTCGCAGTCGAGGACATTCTTGAACGGCTGGACTGAGTCTCGGCGGCCCCCGGCCCGGGCGTACAGTCGCCCCGGATCTTCCACCAGGGGGTACCGGGTCGGTCCGGAGGAGAGCCGGAGAGGAATACCCGGCCCTCTCGGAGGCGTTGGAGCTCGCGTCCAATGGCGATGAGGCTCGAACCACGCAAGCTGCGCAGGATGGTTAGCTCCGGCATCCGCCGGTACCCCCATCAACTGCTCCTCTCGATCCTGGGGCGGGAGCGAGGTCGGGGGCGGGGCGGCTCCGACGGCGGCTCGGTCGTGCCGCCCTGGTGGCGGTGGGGCAACGGCGGAGGCCCTTCGCTCGGGGCCGTCTGGCTCGGGCACGCCACAACGCTCGTCCGCCTCGGCGGGCTCTGGATCCTCACCGACCCGGTCTTCTCCGAACGCATCGGGCCGAGGGTGGCCGGGCGGACGCTCGGGCTCTCGCGCCTGACCCCTGCGCCGGTGCCGCTGTCGGCCCTCCCGCCGATCGACATCGTCCTGATCTCCCACGCCCACTTCGACCATCTCGACCGCCCGACGCTGGCGAGGCTGGCCGACCCGCGGACCAAGGTCGTTACGGCCTGGAGGACCGCGGGCCTCATCCCGCCCGGCTTTGATAAGGTCATCGAGCTCGGGCCCGGCGAGGTCTTCGCGCACGAGGGCGTCGAAATCGCCGCGGTCCCTGTCGAGCACTGGGGCGCCCGCTTCGCCCTGGACCGCAAACGCGGGTGCAACGCCTACGCCCTGACAGCCGGGAACGAGCGGGTCGTCTTCGCCGGCGACACGGCCGAGACCGGCGCCTTCGACGACCTGCCCGGCGCGGACCTGGCGGTCTTCGGCATCGGGGCGTACGACCCGTGGGAGCACGCCCACGCGACGCCCGAGCAGGTCTGGGCGATGGTCCGGCGCCTGGGCGCGACCCACCTCATGGGCGTGCACCACTCGACCTTCGACCTCAGCGAAGAGCCGCCCGATGAGCCGCTGCGCCGGCTGATCAAGGCCGCGGGCGATCTGCACGACCGCATCGTCGGCCGAGCCCCGGGCGAGGCGTGGCGCAAGACGGGGTGAGGCGAAGGCGGATCCGAAATCTCAAATTTGAGACATAGCGATCGAGATCCAAGCCCTGAGATCTGAGATTTGAAATCTGAGATCTCAAACATAACACCCCACACCCCACACCCCTCAAAGCAACGGCGCAAAGAGCTGCGCCAGGTTGTCGGCCGCGTGCCGCCAGATCGGGCGTGCTTGCCAGTCCTTTAGCGTGATGCGGTCGCTCTGACGCATGTACTCGCGCTGGAGCTGGCGGAGCTGGCTGGCGAAGTTGGTGTCGTAGACCGCCAGCGTGATCTCGTAGTTCAGCCAGAACGAACGCTGGTCGAGGTTCGCAGAGCCGATCAGCGCGATGTCGCGGTCGGCCGTCAGCGTCTTGGCGTGCAGCAGGCCCGGCCGGTACGCCATGATCTTCACCCCCGCGTCGAGCAGATCGCTGAAGCTCGCTCGCCCGGCCGCCGCGACGATCCACTTGTTGTTCACCTTCGGCAGGATGAGCGTGACGTCCACCCCGCGCATCGCCGCGGCCGATATCCCCGCCAGCACCGTTGGATCGGGCACGAAGTACGGCGTTGTCAGGATCAGCTCCTGCTTGGCCATATAGATCGTCGTGAGGAACGACGCCTGCACCGCCAGCGGCTGTCGCCCCGGCCCCGAGGGCAGGAGCTGCACCGCCGAGGTCTCACGCTGGTCGCACGCCTCGACCGGCGGTAGGGGCTGGAGCGTCTCCTCCAGCCCGGTGATCCGGTTCTGCGCGTCGGCGTTCCAGTCGGCCGTGAAGACCAG
>SLFH01000372.1 GCA_007124345.1 Phycisphaerales bacterium
AGGAAGAGGTCGGCGACGCGGACGGCTTCGTCGAGCACGCCCCCGGGGTTGTTTCGGACATCGAGGATCAGCCCGCCGAGCGAGCCGTCGGCCGCGTTGATCCGCGCCAAAGCCTGCCTGAGCTCCTCGGCGACGCTCGGGGTGAACTGCGTGATGCGGATGTACGCGATCCTGCGATCGGGGTCGACGAAGTAGTTCCAGGCCTCGGGATCTTCGGGGTCGCGAAGGACGCCCCGGACCGAGCGGGTGCGGATCTGCTCGCGGACGATCTCGATGGTGAAGCGGTCGCCCCCGCGTTCGATGAGCAGCTCGACGGGCGTGCCCTCCTCGCCGAGGAGGAGCTCGACGCACTCGTCGGCGGTCTTGCCGAAGGTGCTCTGGCCCTCGATCTCGACGACGCGGTCGTCGGCCATGATGCCGGCGCGGTAGGCGGGCGAGTCTTCCAGCGGGGAGACGATCGTCAGCCACCCGTCGCGGACCATGATCTGGGCGCCGATGCCGACATACTCGCCGGTCAGGTCGCGTGTGAACTGGGCGGCGGCCGAAGCGGGCACGTACGAAGAGAAGGGGTCGTTGAGCGCCCCGAGCATCCCGTCGATCGCGGCCCGCTGCAGCTCGTCCCCGTCGACCTCGCCAACGAAGCGGGTGTCGATCAGGTGCTTGACATCGATGATCGGGTCGAAAAAGGCATAGTCCGGGGCGCGGCGGCTGAGGGCCATCGTCGTGCCCAGAACCGCGACGCCGAGCACGCCGACAAGGACCGCGTCGAGGTAGAACCGGCTTTTCTTCACGCCGCACTCCCTTGGAACAGAGCTTCCGGATCAGCTTCGGGGGCCACGCACGGGGTCGCGGCTTGATGGATCATAGTTTGGGGCGCAGCGTCGCCCCTGGCCCCCCCCGGATCCCGAATCAGCCTACGCCTCGCGAGGTCCTATTGTTCCGCCCGGATGCCACCACCTACAGAACGATCTGAAATCAAGGTCCGTGCCGAGCGAGCGGTGCTGGCCGCCGTCCGCCTGCCCGGGTCGGTTTACGACCCCGCCGACCCGTTCGGCGAGCTGCGCGACCTGGCCGAGCAGGCCGGCGCGACGGTGGTCGGTGAGCTCGAACAGCACCGCCAAAGCCCCGAGGCGGGCACCTACATCGGCAAGGGCAAGCTCGACGAGCTCAAGGGCCTGTGCGAGCGGCTGGAGGCGCAGACGGTCATCTTCGACCACGACCTCTCGCCGAAGCAGATCGCCAACATCGAGCAGCACATCGAGCGGAAGGTGGTCGACCGGAGCGAGCTGATCCTGGACATCTTCGCTGGTCGCGCGAGCACCCACGAGGCCCGGCTGCAGGTCGAGCTGGCGCAGCTGGAGTACACCTACCCCCGCCTGCGCGCGATGTGGAGCCACCTGGAGCGCATCGTCGGCACCGGCGGGATCGGGGGCGTGGGCACGCGCGGGCCTGGCGAGCAGCAGCTCGAGATCGACCGGCGGCTTGTCCAGCGGCGGAAGACGATGCTCCAGCGCGAGCTTGCGCAGATCCAGGCGCGTCGCTCGCGCGAGGTCGCCGAGCGCAAGAGCCGCCACTTCACCGTCGGCATCGTCGGCTATACCAACGCGGGCAAGAGCACGCTGTTCAACACGCTGACCGCGGGCGGGGCGTACGCCGACGACCGGCTGTTCGCCACGCTGACCACCCGCACGCGCAAGTGGGACATGGGCGACGGCGTCGAGGCGATGCTGTCGGACACAGTCGGGTTCGTGCGCGACCTGCCCCACCACCTCGTCGCGTCGTTCCGTGCGACATTGGAAGAGGCGACGCACGCGGACCTGTTGCTGGTCGTCGTCGATGTTGCCGACCCCGACGCCGAGGGCCGCCTGCACACCGTCGAGAAAACGCTCGACGAGATCATCGACCGCTTCGCGGGCGGCGGGACCGAGGAGCAGGAAGGGCGCGGCTGGGAAAAGATCACCTCCACCCAGCCCCCCAAGCGCCTCATCCTGCTCAACAAAGCCGACAAGCTCCCCGACAACCGCGAGCTGCTCTACTGGAAGTCCAGGCTGCCCGACAGCATCACGATCTGCTCGCTCTCGCCCGAGAAGGGCGGGACCGGCCAGGGGCTCGACGAGCTGACCGAACGCGTCCGCGCGATTATCGCGGGCGAGGTGCGTGAGGTTCGGATGACGCTGCCGCTGGCCGCGTCTCGGCTCGTGCACGAGATCGAGAGCAAGGCGGAGATCCTCGGGCGAGACTACGCCGACGCGACGGTGACCTACCACGCACGGATGGGCGCGAACCTGATCGGCGACATCATCGCCTCGGGCGGCGGCGAGGTGCGCGTCGAGAACGCGTGACGCTCCCGGTCACACAACCCTTCATCCCTGCAGCGCGGGCTTGAGCATCTCGAGCAATTCTGCGTGCACTCGTCCGTTGCTCGACACCCCGTGCGGCGAGTCGGTGTCGCAGACGCCGTTCCAGTCGGTGTACTCGCCGCCTGCCTCGCGCATGATGACTGGCATCGGCGCGACATCCCAGAGGCTGATCTCCGGCTCGACGGCGGCCTCGGCTCGCCCGGTCGCGACGAGCAAATGGGCGTAGCAGTCGCCCCAGCCCCGAAAGAGGCCGCAGCGGTCGGCGAGCGCGTCGAACAAGCCGCCCATCCCCTTGCGCTGCATCAGCGCCAGCGAGGTGGTGCAGACGCAGGAATCACGCAGCGCATCGATCTCAGAGACCCGCGCCGGCTCTGGCCTGTGTTCGCCGAGCCCGTGCCACGCGCCCTGGCCCCTGCCCGCGTAGACATACTCGTCGAGCGCGGGCATGACGATCGCGCCGGCGATGCTCTCGTCTTCGAGCTGAGCGGCGAGCAGTGTGCCGTAGAGCGGCACCCCGTGCACGAACGACTTGGTCCCGTCGATCGGGTCGATGATCCATCGGTAGCCGGTTATGCCCGGCTTCTCGGGCATCTCTTCGCCGAGAATCGCGTCGTCGGGGAAAGACGCTTCGATCATGCGTCGGAGGGCGAGCTCGCAGTCTCGGTCGGCGTCGGTGACGGGGGTGCCGTCGCGTTTGGTCTCGATGCGGAGCGCGTTGTTGTTGAACAGCGAGAGCGTGCGCCGCGCCGCCTCGCGGGCCGCGTCGATGCAGAACCGAGTTCTCATCCGGATCGCTTCTTCTGTCACGCGCCGGCTCCTTGCGCTGCGGGTCACGGCCGGTCGGCGCCGACCGCCTCGGCGGCGACCCCGGGCCCGAGGAAGACCAGCGTGCCCCGCACGCGATCGCAATCGAGGCCGAAGAGCCTCGCAGCGGCTGCACAGTACGCCCCGAGCTGCGGGCGGTAGCGTTCGACCCTCGCTCTGACCTCGCCCTCGCCGATGCGGTCGGTTTTGAAGTCGATGACCTCGGCGTATTCCGGCCCAGCGGGTCCAGAGACGACGACGAGGCGGTCGAAGCGGCCGGTGACGAGGCGTTCGCGTCCTTCGAGCTGCAGCCGCACAGCGAACGCCCGCTCCAGATGAAGTTCCGGCGTGCCCTCGTAGCGTGAGCGGAGGAAGACGGCGCGGAGGGCCTCTCGCCCGAGGAGCCCGATCAACTCATCGGCGATCCCGCCGGGGTCTTCGGCGCCGAGAGCCTCGGCCTGCTCGACCAATTCGTCCCGGTCGGGCGGGGCGTCGTCGAGCCAGCAGACCTTCTCGAGCATCGCGTGGACGATCGACCCGCGCCCCGCGGCGCCGCCCTTGTCGAGCGAGAGGATCGAGCGGACCATCGACCCGTCGTGGGCGTGCAGCGAGGAGGGCGCGCCGCGAGCGAGCTTGTGACCGGCCGTTCGCCGCAGCGGCGCCAGACGGAGTTCCACCGCCTCGGCGGCCTTTGCGGTCTCGTCGGCCGATCCGACGCCCTTGTGCCAGACGCCCGACGCGTTCGTCCACACGACCTCGCCCGGCTTGCTGTTCTCGCCCGGGATCAACGCCTCGCGGACGAGCCCTGCGCCCGTGGTCGGGAGCTCGCCGGGGTCGGGCCACGGGTCGACGACCATCTCCAGCAGCCGCTCGGCGCGCGTCATTGCGACATAGAGCGTGCAGAGCGCCTCGTCGACTGCGGCGGCCGTGACCTTCCCGTGCAGCGCTTTGCACTCGGGGCTGATCGTCCGGAGCGCTTCGTTGGGGAACTTGCTGACGGTGTCGAGCTTCTCGAAGGGCGAGGGCCGCGAGCCGATCGCGCCCTTCGGCCTCGGTTCGAGCTTCTCGTCGAGCGTCGGCAGGACCACGGCGTCAAACTGCAGGCCCTTCGACGCGTGGATCGTCATCACGCGCACGCCGGCTCGGTCCGGGCGTTCGACGCGCTCGGCCTCGATGCGGTCGGCGAGGTGAGAGGGGCGGAGGGGCGAATCTTCCGCGAATCGCTGCACGATGCGGAGCATCTGCGCGTACCGCTCGCGCTCGAAGGGGTCCATGCCGGCCTCGCAGCGCCGGCCGAGGCGCGAGAGCAGGCGCACCGCGCCCCTGGCGATAAACTCCCGGCGCAGCTTCGACGCGATCGCCCGTCCCCGGCCGGGCAACTCGGTCAGGGGCAGACCCAGCCCGACGGTCCGACCAAGGGGCGTCGCGGCCGCGTGGAACTGCGAGAGTGTGTCGCCGGGATGGTCGATCCAACGCAGCAGACTGACAGCCGCGGCAACGGGCGCCGCGTCGGTCAGGTGCGCCCCGCCCTCCTGGCTCGCCCGAACGCCTCTGAGATCCAGCTCCTCGATCATCGCCTGCACTTGACGGTTCTTGCGCACCAGCACGCCGACCGACGCGCGGGGGCACTCCTGCACGATCTCCTCCACACGCTCTGCGGCGAAGGCGAGGCGGGCTTCGAGTTTCTGCTTGGCGGTCGGCTTCTTCGGCGTGCCGTCCTTCTTGGGCTCGGTCTCGCAGATCGGGGCGCAGACGAGCCTCGCCTCGCCCAGACGGTCTTTCAGGCGAGTCGCCGGTTCGTGGAGTTCGAAGCGGTGCTTCCACGCCTGTTCGGCGCCGCAGCCGATCTCCGCCATCACGGCGCTGGTCGGCATGGCGGTGAAGACCTCGTTGACGCAGTCGAGCACGGGCTTTGAAGAGCGGTAGCTCCGCGAGAGCGGCTCGGTCTGCATGTGCCGCCATCGCTCGGTGAGCCCTTCGAGCAGAGCCGGCTCGGCCTCGCGCCAGGCGTAGAGGGACTGCTTGGCGTCGCCCACGCAGAAGAGCGTCTTCTCGCCCCCGGCCATCACCTCGTCGAGCACCGGTTCGAGCAGCGAGAACTGCAGCACCGAGGTGTCCTGGAACTCGTCGAGCAGCACGTGGTTGTAGCGCGTGTCGAGGCGGTAGTAGAGCTCGTCGAGGCGGCCTTGTGCGCCCGCTTCGAGCAGCAGGCGTGGGACATCGGCGAACGAGCAGGCCCCTTCCTGCCGCTTGGCTGCGCGAAGCTGCTCGTCGTACCGTTTGAGCAGCTCGCGGGCGGCGAGGTTTTGCTCGCGCAGCCTGCCGAGGATCGAGGCCCTCGCGTCGGCGATGAGGCGTTCGAGCAGGTCGGCGATGGGGCCGGGGATCTCGGCCCTTGAAAAGCTGGTGTTTCCCTTCATCACGGCCGATGCGACGCCGTCTTTGACGAACGCCTCCCAGTTGCGCGCTCTGGCCGCGTCGATGTGCTTCTCGATCGCGCCCTGCCAAGCCTTGTACGGCGTACCGGCCTTGGTCGCGGGCAGCTCGATTCGTGCGAGCTCGTCGATGTCGGCGTCGATCTCGGCCGCCTCTCGCCGGCGATCGGTCTTGGGCGGGAAGTCCCACGCCGCCTCTTCGGAGTTCAGCAGGAGGTTGTGGGCGCTCTCGATGGTCCTCATCAGCGCGTCGTGCACGTCCCGTCTCGCGTCGCCCCCGTGCAGCATCTCGATCAGCGCGAACATCTCCTGCGGATCGATCAGGCGCAGCGTCTCGCCCGCGGCGTCTTCGACGAACTCGTTCTCCTCGAAGGGGTCGATCAGACGCCACCCCGGCGGCAGCCCGAGCTCGAGCTGGAACGCGCCCGCCATCTTCACAAACAGCGCGTCGATCGTCGAGACCGAGAGCCGGTCGAGCGACCCCAGCAGCCCCCGCAGCATCGCGGCACAACGCTCGGGCGTCAGCGGCTCGGGCGCCGACCCCTCTCTGAACTGCTCGCGGATGTCGCGGTCGAGCTGCGCTCTGGCCCGATCGTCGAGCGCGGCCTTCGCCAGCCGCTGCACGATGCGTTCGAGGATCTCGCCCGCGGCCTTTCTCGTGAAGGTCGACGCGAGGATCGACTCGGGCGCGGCGCCCCGGGCGAGCAACGCCAGATAGCGAGTCGCGAGGGCGTAGGTTTTGCCCGTGCCCGCCGAGGCGAGGATCGTCAGCCGAGGTTTGTTGAGCCCCAGCCCGCCGACGCTTGCGTCGAAGTCGGTGACGCTCATCGCGCGCCCCCCCGCTCTTCGAAACCGCGCTGGCGGTCGATGATCGTCGGTTCTCCGAGGTCCATGATGTACCCGGCGGCGCCCTCGGCGGAAGACCCTTCATCGCCGAAGTAGTCGCAGGCGAGGATGCGTTCGGCGACGTCGGCCGCGACGAGGTCCGCTTCGTGCAGCACATCCGCATCCCAGTCCGCGAAGGCGAAGCCGATCTCTTTGCGCTTGGCCCCGATCCGTCCGTAGCCGAGCAGGGGCGCGCCCGGCCCGACGATGCTCTTTGCGAGGTGGCGGTAGAGCGGGAGCTGGAGGTCCTTCCAGCCGTTGCGTCCGACGTGGGTCTTGCCCGGCGGGTCGACGCGCTGGCCCGTTTTGTAGTCGATGATGGCGTGCTGGCCGGTTTTGTCGTTGCGGTCGATGCGGTCGATGCGGCCGCGCAGGCCGATCAACCGGCGCCCGTCGACGATCAGCGCCGCGTCTTTGAAGTACTGTTCGCAGTGCACGATGCGCCAGCCATCGCGCCGGTGATCGGCCTGGCGCTCGGCGAAATCGGTGAGGCGGCGCTTGGCCAGGTCCGCCTGCACGCGGACCGCGGCCGGAAGGCGCGAACCGACCTCCGCCGCGAGCACTTCGTCGAACAAGGCGTGCAGCGCGAGCTCGATCCGACCGGGGTCGGCGTCGTCGCGATCATCCGACAGACCGAAATTCTCCAGCGCCTTGTGGATCAGGTCGCCGAAGGCGAGCGCGTCGAGCTCCCGCTGCGGGCGGTCGTCTTCCTCGTCGAGCCGCAGGATGTCGGTCAGGTAGAACATGTACGGCGATTCGAGGAACCGCTTGAACGCCGTCACGCTCACGCTCACCGGCGGCGTCAGTCGCTCCAGCACCGGCGCGCAGAACTTATCTGCACTCCCGCTCTCGCGGCGTGCGATGCGGGGTCGATCGCCCGGCGCATGCTCGGCCCATCGCAGCACCCTGGCCGCCATCGATGTATCATCGTCCATCAAGAGCAGACGCGAGGGCCTGAGCGGGTCGCCCGCCAGATCCCTCCGCCCCGCGATCGCCACCACGCGCCTTCTGCCCGAGACCGCGGCATGCAGCCTGAACGCGTCCAGCCCGAGCCTCGCCCTGCGCCCGGGCAGACCCAGATCGGCCCGCGTCTGCTCGTTGAGCAAGGGGTGAGGGCGCGGGCCGGGGGGGACGACACCCTCGTTCATTCCCGTCAGCACGAGCACCGGCGAGGGGTCGAGCGCGAGTTCCAGCCAGCCCACGAGCTCGACCGCCCCCGCGCCCGACTCCTCGCGAACAGCCCCACCCCCCAACGCGTCGAGCACGAGCCCGAGCGCATCGGGCACGTCCATCAGCAGCGGCGCTTCGCCGTGGGTGCAGGAAGCCAGGTCGGCGCACGCCGCAGCGATCTGTCGGAGCGCATCGAGATCGCGGTCCTTCAGTCTGGCGGCCCGCTGCTCGTCGCTGTAGAGCTCGGCGAGCGCATCGAGGATGCTCTGGGCGAGGTCGTCGGGGCTTCTGTCGCGAAGGCCGCGGGATGTGCCCGGCGCGTCCAGCGGCGCGAGCCACTGTGAAACAGCGCCGAACACCGTTGCAAGCACTTCGATCTGATCCGCACGATCGTCGCCCTCCTGGTCATCGGGCGGAAGCGAGGAGGAGAGGTAGCGGTCGAGCGCCAGAAGCCACCGCTCGGTGCGCCCCCACCCGAGCCTCTTCGCCAGCCATCGCTCGACCTCCGGGTGGCGGACCAGGTCGGTGGCGCTCCGCTTGTCGCGTTGCAGGAGGTACACGCGCATCGCTTCCAGCAGACGGACCGGCGGGGTCGCCTCGATCGGGAGGCCCCTCGCATCGTGCACGCGCAGGCCCTTGACGCTCGCCGAGAGCAGCACCAGCGCATCGGTGACTTGCGGGTCGGGCGTGCCGATTACGACTTCATCGGGAGCGGGCGCTGGGTCGAGCTCGGCGATCGCGACCAGCGCCCGCTCGGCCTGGTCGTCCGGGCCCTCTGCAAAGACGATCGCGTCGTCGTCCAGCGGGCATGGCCGATCCGCCCAGCGATCGAGCACCGGACGGCCCAAGGCATCGAACGCTTCGCTCTCGCCATCGTCGAACGCGATGAGGCTCCACACGGGCGCGCCGACTTCGGCGATCACCCGCTCGGCGTCGGCAGAGAGCTCCGCGGGCGAGACCAGCACGATCGCCCCGAGCCCGTGATCGGCCCGGACCGGCCGCCCGATGCGGGCCAGCTCGGGGTCGCACAGCCCGCGACCTTCCAGCAGCTTGACGTACGCCCGCTGGGCCGCCGCGGCCGCTCGCCACCGCTCCGGCGCCGGGTCCTTGCCCGCCTCTTCCACACGCTCAGCCGCGGCTTGCATGGTCAGGCCGAACGAGGCGAGCTCGCTGGACGCCAGCGCCAGAACCTCGCCCAACGCCCGCCACGCCCCGAGATCCTCGTGCTCGGGCGGGTGGGGCACCAGCGGCGACAGGATCTCGTCCCCGACCGTCCGCAGCGCCTCGGCCCACGCGACGGCCC
>SLFH01000291.1 GCA_007124345.1 Phycisphaerales bacterium
CGGCCTTGATCGCTTCGCCCGTCACCAGGGCCAGCCGATAGCCGGGCTCGAAGCTTGTCTCGCGCACCTCGCCGGAATCATCGGCCAGCATGAGGTGGACGCCGGCTGTCCCGACGACCTCGCCAACGACGCGCCCCTCGCGGACGCGCACGACCAGCGCCGTTCGCTCATCGATCCCCAGCCCGAGCAGGCCCGGACGGGCTTCGACCACGCCGCGCAGCCTCGGCTGGCGGCTGCGCTCTGAAAAGTGCTGATCAAGCACGCAGCCCCGGAGCAGGTCGATCCCCTCAGCGACGCGTGCCTCGGGATTGCCCCCGGCGATCATCACGCGCGACTGGATCGCGGCGCCGGCGGAGCTCCCGCCGATCACGCCGCCCCGCTCCAGCAGCTTGTGCAGCTCCGCCTCGACCTTCGTGCCCAGGTACGACTGCGCGAGCCTCGACTGCTGCCCGCCGCCGAACCAGACGGCGTCGGCCCGCGCGATCGCCGAAGCGAACGCCTCCGAGTCGGCCGCTTCCCTGTCGCGGGTGTGCAGCACCGTCACCCACTCGAACCCGCGCGACCGCCACTGGCGGATCAGGGTCTGGTCGTAATCCTCGCGGTCCGCCCGATCGCTGGCCGTCGGGATCACCACCACCGAAGCCGGGCCGAAGCCCGCAAGCTCGCGGAACGCCCCGAAGATCTCCTCGCCCAGCCCGCTCCCGCCCGCGATCACGAGCGAGCCCGGGCGGTCGAGCATCGAACGCCTCGCCTCCATCGCCGAATCCGCCGCAGCAATCGAGGGACTGGCAACGAGCAACGCAGCCACGAGCAAGAGGCTCAAACGCAACGGCAGAAAGGTCATGGAAGGTTCCGGGAGGTTCGGGGCGATCGAAAACAGAACGGCACACACGAGGCCGCCGAACCCGACCGACCGAACAACCGCTCAGATCGCGATCACACCGGTTCGTTCAGAGCTCGACGCACGCCCACGAGGAATCCGCCGCGGGTCGGGCCGGGCTCAGAAGATACACCGAGACCTCGCCGTCGAGCAAGGGACGCGCCTCGCGGGGCCGGTCGGTCATCAGCACGCGTCGGGGAGGGCTCGCCGCGTCGAGCGCCGTGATGCGCGACGACGCGAGCCGGATCAGCGCCGATTGCTTAACCGACCACACCGAAGCCGCCGAGAGCGCACGCACCGCCTCGCCGAGCGACTCGCCCTCCATCGCCTCGGCGACGAGCACCAGCCGTCCCTCGCTGTCGGCCCCGAGCGCAACGCCCGGCGCGTCCGGGCACGAGAAACGCAGACGCTCGATCCCTTCCAGCAGCACGAACGGATCCGGTGCGCGGCGCGGCAACTTTACTTCCGCGTGCGCCGGCTCCTGGGCCGACGCCCCTTCGGTTTCCGCTTCGCCGCCGAGCCGCGCCGCTTGCGCAGTCCGACCGCTCCGGCGCGGGGCCGGGCGCTCGCTCAGGATCGAAAGCAGCCGCTCGGTATCGATCTCCTGCGAGCCCCGGTAGAGCGTGACCGCCTCGACCGCGTCGACGCGGGGGCAGACCGCCGAGGTCTCAAGCTCGCGCCCGAGGAAGGTCCCGCAGGCGCCCGAGAGCCGCGCAGATGCGGCCGACGCCCGTTCCTCGTTCACACCCATCCACGCGACCCGCAGCCCCGTGGCGCTCTCGCCCAGGACGCCCGCCAGGCCCTTGAGCGTGCGATACCCCGAGACCAGCGCCGCATCATCAGCGCCCGTCAGCAGCGTGACCGCGTCGAGGCGCTCCATCGCCGGGGCAGACGCCGCCTGTGTTTCTTCAAGCCGCAGCACGACCGCGTCGCACCCCGCGGCAATCCTGAGCGCATCCTCAAGCCCGTCCGCACGCGCATCAACGTCCGCAGCGCCCGGGCCGACCAGTTCGACACTGACCGAGCCCGGCTGGCAGCGCACCAGCGCCGCCGGTCCGTCGCAGACCCTCGCACGCGCATCGGCGTATTGGCGCAGCCAAGCCCCGGCGAGCACCGGCAGATTGCCGAGCACCACCGCTTCGAGCCTCGCCCTGGCGCTCGGGCCGCGAGCCGTCATCGCCGGCATGGGCGGCATCACCGCCCGCGTCTTCGGGCGATCGCCGAGGAACAGATCGGCCAGCGCGTCGTACTCCCCGTCGTCGGGCTCCTCGATCCTGCCGATCGGAGCGGTGGGGGTCAACGGGGTTTCGTCCGGCTCCGCCGGGCGAAACGACAGGTGGGGCGCTTCGCTCATCGTCGCTGCTCCTCAGCCACGCACAGAGATCCCGAGGGCCGCTTCAAGACCGCCGGGACGGGACGCTCATGCACAACCACAACGCTGTTGGGCTCGCCGAACGGGTTGTTCGCCGTCAGCGGGTTGTACTTGTCCGGGCCCCATCGCCCGTCAACAACCAGCCGGTACTCGTGACGCCCCGCCGGGAGCGTCAGGCACAGCTCGAACACGCCCATCTCTTCGTTCAGCCTCATCGGGGCGGCGGTGTCGGACCAGCCGTTGAACCCGCCGGCCACGCACACACGCTCGCCGATCGTCGCCGGCTGCACGAACAGCACGCCCGAGGCGGTGGCCCGAGCGCCGTACAGCCGACGCAGGGTGTCGCTCAGCGGACGCCCGGCTACGCGAGACCCGTCCCCCTCGTCCTCGGCGATGCGGACAGGCGTGCCAATGCCCTGAAGACGACGCTGCAGCGCCTGGGCGCGACGCGTCAGATCCTCGGCGCGGCTCAAACCCGCGCCGTTCGGCTTCGTCTCCATCCGCTCCAGCGCCTCCCCGCTCACAGACGCTTCGTCAGCCTCGGGCGGCGCAGCCCGGACCGGCGCCTGCGTCGGCTCCGGCGCCGCCTCGGCCGACGAACGGTCGACCGATATCTTCAGCACATCCGCCAGCCAGATCGCCAGCGACCTGTAGTCCGTCGCCCCGACAGAGGCGGGCGCGTAATCGATAATCGGCTGCCCGAACGAGACCGACTCACGCAGCGCCTCGTCACGCCGCACCGTCACCGGCGCGACACGCTGCCCGAACCGCTTGCGCAGCTCCGACAGCAGGTCCTTCGCCAAGGGGCTCGAGGGATCATGGATCGTCGGCAAAATCCAGGTCGTGATGCGGCTCTCCATCCGCTTCGCCAGCGACCGGATCGCCGAGACCTGGCGCGTCGCGCCCTGCAGGCTGAAGAAACTCGTCTCGACGGGGATGAGCGCCGCGTCGGCCGCGCTGATCGCGTTGTACGCGAGCAGACCGATCGAGGGCGAGCAATCGATCAGGCAGACATCGTACCTCGGGGCCAGTCTCTCCAGCACGCGCGAAAGCCGCAGTTCCTTGTCCTCCGCGTCCGCCAGCCCGCCCCGCGAGGCTTCCAGCCCCGCGATCCTCGTGCGGCTCGGCGCAAGATCAAGGTTCCGCGTCACACGCCAGAGCAGCCGCTCTTCGTCGAACTTCTCCGGGTCGGCAAGCATCGCGTCGCCGATGTCCAGATCGATCCGCTGCTCGGGAATCGCCAGCCCCGCGGCGCAGTGCGACTGCGGGTCGACATCGACCAAGAGCGTCCGCGCCCCCAATCGGGCGAAGATCCCCGCGAGGCTGATCGCGGTCGTGGTCTTGCCGCAACCGCCCTTCTGGTTGATGATCGCAATCGTCCGCACGACAGGCCCTCCATGGGCATCGCGGTCCGCCGAGCGGCACGGGCCGCCCGCATCCCTGGTAACAATGTCATTCTCTGGTCGCTGCGTTATCGGGTGCAGATGCGCAAGCCCTTGAGGATTCACACGCTGCGGTCGGTTCTACGCACTTTTTTAGTACTGCTGCACGAACATTGTTTGTTCAGGAAATTACGGCGATTCGCCTGTCTATGGCCGCAAGCGGATTGCCGACAATCCCCGGATCAGGGTTGCTTCCGGCGGGGCGTCCGCCGTCGCGCACACGCCGGTGGTGGTGGGCACGACGATGCGGAGTTTCCCGCCGCGGGCCTTTTTGTCCGCGCGCATGTCCTCGAGGATCGACGCCGCATCGGGCAGGCCGGCGATGCCCGTGGGCAGGCCGAGGGTCTTCAGCAGTGTGCGCACACGGTCGGTCAGGCCCGGGGCGGTCAGGCCGAGCTTGCTCCCCGCCTCGCAGGCGGCGATCAGCCCCAACGCCACCGCCTCGCCGTGCATCAGCGGCGCATCCTCGGGGCGGCCTGTCGGGGACAGCTCCCCGATGGTCTCGATCGCATGGGCGAAGGTGTGCCCGAGGTTGAGGAGGGCGCGCCCGTCGCTGGAGGCTGTTTCGCGCTCGTCCGTCGCCACGACCGCAGCCTTCACGCTCACATTGCGGGCGATCAGTTCGGGCATGATCGCCGGGTCGCGCCGGGCGATCGCCGCAGCGTTCCGCTCGGTCCACCCCAGAAGCTCCGGATCGCCGAAGGACGCCGAGAGCATCGCGTGTTTGACGCACTCGCCGAGCCCGGACCTGTAGACCCGATCGGGCAGCGACGCCAGCGCGTCGGTGTCGGCCAGCACCAGCGAGGGCTGGTGGAAGGCACCGACCATGTTCTTGAGTAGGCGTCCCGTCCCGGGATGGACCAGGTTCACGCCGGTCTTGCCCCCGACGCTCGCGTCGACCATCGAGAGCAGGGTGGTGGGGCACTGCACGACCGGGCAGCCCCGGCGGTAGCTGGCCGCGGCGAACCCCGCGACATCACCCGCGATCCCGCCCCCGATCGCGACGACCGGATCACTCCGCTCATGACCCGAGGCCAGCAACTCGCCCAGCAGCACGCCGAGCGTTTCCAGCGACTTGGCCTGCTCGCTCGACGCGATCGCCGTGCGGCCCACGCCGAAGCCGACATCGGCCAGCGACTTTGCCGCGCCGTCGACGATCGCCCCGGGCACACCGGCGTCGGCGATCACGAACGCGCGTTGCGAGCTTGCGAACATCTCGCGGCAGGCCGGCCCGGCCAGTCCGAGCAGCCCTGAGCCAACACGCACGCTGTAGGAAGCCCCGCCGGCGCGGACCTGTACGGCCCGCCCCCCCGGAGAAGCGCCCTGGGATCCGGCGACTTGCACGGAGATCAGCCTTCCCGTTCCCAGGCGACCGGCCGGGCGTCGTGCCAGAGCGACTCGATGTCGTAGTGCGCACGGGCGTTGGGCTCGAACAGATGGACGACCAGATCAATGAAATCGCAGACGAGCCAGATCGCGTCCTCGTCGGTCCCGCGCCGGTAGGGGGGCACGCCCTGCTCGGCGGCGAGCTCTTCGAGGTGGTTCATCGCCGAGCGCATCTGGCGATCGCTGGTGCCGGTCCCGATGAGGATGAAGTCGGTCATCGGCGAGACGCCCCGGACATCGAGCAGGACCACATCCTCGCACTTGTCGTCTTTGAGCAATCGAGCCGCTTCTTCGGCGAATCGACGGATGTCTGCGCTGCGTTCTGGGCTCTTGGCTGCTGGTCTTGTCATCGGATCTGTTTCAATCGGTTCGCTGTGCCTCGGCATCGTGCGGAAGCTGATCGGCACGATAGGTTGGTTCACCAGCGCCCGGCGGAAGGATCGTCGTCATTGTCCCCGGCATCGTCGGCGTCGTAGGCCCCACGATCGCCCTGGCGGGGCTCCTCGGCGGGTTTGCGGAGGAGCACGGCGCGGGCCTCGGTCCCGGGCTCGCCCAAGAGTTCTGGCGGGGGCGTGCGGTCGGCGTCGGCCAGGAGAAGCGAGCCCGCCGCCCCGTCGGCCCGGAAGAGCACCCACCCCCCGGGGCGGACGACCCTCCAGAGCTCGTCGAGGGGGTGCTCGGCGACTTCGACGCCCCGCGTGCTGCGCCGGGGCGCGTCCGTGGCGGGCCTGCCCAGGGCGATCGCAGCGTCGAAGGCCCCGTCGAGCTCCCCCGCCAGCAGCTCCTCGCCCCCGATTTCGAAGGCGATGTTCTCCAGCGGGTAGCGGCGTCGGGCGTAGCGAATCGATTCGTGGTCCCGGTCGCAGGCGAAGACCGCTCCGGAGGGCCCCGCCGAGATCGCCGCGACCGCCCCGACCCACCCGGTGCGGCAGTGCAGGCAGCAGATCCGCATGCCCGGCGCGATCAGGCTCTCGATGAGCTGGGCGTGGCGTTGCTCGGGCACTCCGGCGATGTCGGCGTACCGGCGCGAGGGCGTGGCCCTGATCCGCATGCTCTCGCCGGAAGGAAACAAGACATCGAAGTCCTTGTGGCCCGGACCGCTCGGCGAAAACGCACGACGCAGCGGCGTCGCCTGGCGCTCCCGGTACCTGACACGATCGACCACGAACGACCGCCTCATGCCCAGAACGCGCCTGAGGATCGCGCCCGGGCCCGAGGCCTGCTCCGCCTCTGCTGCGGGCGGTCGGGCCTCGCTCACGGGAAGAGCCGATCCGCCAGGGCGTGCTCGCCGACACCGATCCAGCGGGTCGGGTCGTGCTGGTCGGCGATGGTGAACGCGTAGTCGGCGCCCTCGTGCATCGAGGCGACGGCGCCCGGGTCGTTGCACTGCTGCGACAGGTGCAGAAAGACGACATGCTCGCGGGGGCGGATCTGCGCGACCGCCTTCGCGGCTTCCTGATTGGAGAGGTGCCCCGAGCCGCCCATGATCCGGCGTTTGAGGAACTCGGGACGGTCCGAGTTGCGCTGCATCTCGGGGCAGTAGTTCGACTCGATCGCCAGCACATCCACGCCCGCGAGGTGGTCGGTCAGCCTGCGCGTCACCCGTCCCAGATCGGTCGCAAAGCCGAGCGAGCGCTCTCCGCGGAAGGTGAAGCGGAACGCGGCGCACCCGTCGCTGTCGTGGCTGAGCAGCACCGGCTCGATGATGGCGAACGGCAGCTCGCCCGGACGCCCGAGCTCGACAGGCCCGTCCTCGAAAGGCAGCGTCTTCTGGCCGAGCAGCCCGAGGCGGTCGGCCCGTGAGACATGGCGCTTGTGCAGCCTCAGAACGCCGGGCAGCCTCCGCTGGCGGGCCCACCCCGGATGGAAGTGGTCCATGTCCATGTGCGTCACAAAGACGTCGGTGATCTCGGAAGCCGAGATCCCCATCTCATTGAGCGACTTGGTCGTCTTGCCCGGGCTCAGCCCCGCGTCGATCAGGCAGACGCGCCGACGGCCGTCAGCATTGATCTCAAGCACCGAGCAGTTCGCCCGTGAGCCGCTGGCCAGGACGCAGAGTCTCGCGGCGGGCGGGGGTCTCTGGGCGGTCCGCATGCGTGGGGTTCCTTCCCCGTCGGCGCCGGATTCATACATTGCGCGGCCTGCGCCCGGCGCCGGGGCAGATGCCTCGCTTGCTGCCCCTGACGAATTCGGCCACCTCGCCGAGGGGGGGGCAGGTCTTGGCGCCTTCGTCGAGCTCTTCGAGCAACCGATCGCGCGAAGAGGGTTGGCGGAACAGCTTCCGGAACATCTGGCGGAGGGTGGCGATCTCCTCGACGGAGAACCCGTTGCGCTTCAGGCCGACGATGTTGATCCCCACGAGATTGTTGCGCCCCGAGAGGACCATGAAAGGGGGGCAGTCGGCCGAGAAGCCAGAGCCGCCCGAGATCATCGCGAGACGCCCGACACGGCAGTGCTGGTGGATGATCGCCGCCCCGCCGAAGTTCACACGCTCGCCGATCACGCAGTGCCCGGCGATCGCCGCGTTGTTGACCAGCACGCAGTGATCGCCGACCGACGCGTCGTGGCCGACATGCGTGTTGACCATCATGAAGACTTTGTTGCCGATCTTTGTCGGCGTGTGGTCGTTGCTCGCCCCGTGCACCGTCGCGTGCTCGCGAAGCAGACAACTCGCGCCAACCTCGACCCCGGCGCTCCGCATCCCCACCGTGAACTTGAAGTCCTGCGGCGGGAACCCGACGCAGACCCCGGGATAGCAGACTGTTCCCTCGCCGATCGACACCCTGCCGACCAGGTGCACGCCCGCGACCAGGTGCACGCCCGTTCCCAGCTGCACCGGACCATCGATGACACAGTTCGGACCGACGCGGACATCCGCAGCGAGTTCCGCCTCCCGAGACACGACCGCGCTTGGATGGACCTCCGCCATGGGGCCCAGTGTAGGGCTTTGCGCGGGCGGCCGGGACACTGTCCATAGCATTGGCCGCATGCCCGAGCCGCCCCGCATCCCGATCGTCGACCTCGGGCGGATGTCCTACCCCGAGGCGTACCAAGAGCAGCTCCGCCACCACGCGGAGGTGCTCGGGGCCCGCGAGTCGGGCTCGCCCGTGCCCGGTCGCCTGCTCTTTGTCGAGCACGGTCCGGTCATCACGGTCACCAAACGCCCTGAAGCCCCGCACCATGTGCTGGCGGGCCCAGAGGCGCTCGCCGCCGCGGGCGTCGCCATCGAAGCGACCGACCGGGGCGGGGATGTGACCTACCACGGCCCGGGCCAGATCGTCTGCTACCCGATCATCGACCTCAGGGCGGTCGGCCTGCGCCTGCACGATCACATGCGCCTGATGGAGCGGGCGGTAATCGAGACGCTGGCGGGGTTCGGCCTGCCCGCACAACGCGACGAGGGGGCGACCGGTGTCTGGATCCCCCCCGGTCGGGGCGGCCCCCATCCGATCGATTCGAAGATCTGCGCGATGGGCGTCCGCGTTCGCCGGTGGATCACCCTGCACGGGCTGGCGCTCAACGTCGAGCCGGACCTGTCGCACTTCGCGCTGATCATCCCGTGCGGGCTGCACGGCAGGCCGGTGACGAGCTTGCAAGAGCAGTTCGGCGAAGGTTCGCCGCCCATCGGGCGGGTGCGGGAATCGCTGGGCGAGCGCCTCGCGGCGTTGCTCGGCGAGCGCATGGCCGCCGCCGGCGCCTGAGCGCAGAAATGAGCGCAGAAAGAAACCGGCGGGCCTTTCGACCCGCGGGTGCGGTGTTGTACGCGTGTGATCGACCAGCTGGCGGAGGCCGGCGTGAAGACTGTCCCCTCAGCCGGCGGCGGCCGGCGTGAAGATTACCCGCCG
>SLFH01000158.1 GCA_007124345.1 Phycisphaerales bacterium
CCCACGGCGCCCCCCGCCCCGCCCGTCACCTCGAGCCGGCGCACCGTCCCGGTCACATCCAGCTCGCGGTAGCGGTCCAGACGAACGATGTCCGTCGGCGCACGCCCCTCGCGGAACTGCTGCACCACGAACTCGAAGACCGGGCGCGTCCCGTCGGCGTACCGGGCCCGATCGACCAGCGGCAGCGAGCGGTTGGGCACATTGTCCTCGCCCTCCGCAGAGAGCTCGACACGCTCCCACGAGCCCAGCGCGAACTTGAACTGCATGCGGTCCGGGTTGGTCGGCTGCGGCAGCACGATCTGCCATCGCATGTCGCTGCGGCGCACCAGGCGCTGGCTCGGGTCGCCGGGGTTCCAGCCGTTGTGGTTGCTCGCGAGATGGATCGGCGCGTCGTCGTCGGCGACATCGGATGGGTCGTCCACGACGATCACAAAGCCCTGCGGCAGCGACTCGGGCGCGACCATCTCCGGCTGCGCCTCGGCCGTGGTCGCCGCGAGATCCGAGCCATCGGCGTCCGACGCCTCGTCTCCCGCTACCGGCTCAGTCTCGGGCTCGGCCTCCCCGCCGAGGATCGCCGTCGGCCCGCGGTGGGCGTCTGCAAGCTCCGAGGTCTGGTCGATGCGGCTGCCGAAGAACCACTCGCCGATCGCGTTCGCCCCGCCGGTGTCCCCCGCGCCAACACCCACGCGCGGGTTCTCCATCGCCGGGCCCATCCGCAGGTTGTGCCCGATCGACAGCAGCAGGATCGAGATCGCGATGAACGGCAGGCTCAGCCAGATCGTCAAAAGAATCCGCTTGCGCATCGGGCGGCTCCATCGGGACAGAGGGAAGCAGGCCGCGGCGCAGCGAAACGCCGGGCGGCCTCAACCCCGCTTTCGCAGAGATGATACCGCCCGGCGCACCGATTCTGGCTTCTGTTTGAGGATCCGGGCCTCGCCTGAGACCCGGATCTGGCTCCAGACCCGAGAGTCAGCCCTTCGCCTCGCTGAACAGTTCGCCCACCTTCTTCCAGTTCACCACATTCCAGAAGGCCTTGATGTAATCCGGGCGGCGGTTCTGGTAGTTCAGGTAGTACGCATGCTCCCAGACATCCAGACCGAGGATCGGGGTGTGCCCGGGGCCCTTGCCACCGAACTCCTCGGGCATCTTCGGGTTGTCCTGGTTCGCCGTCGAGTAGACATGCAGCTTGCCCTCGGGCGAGACACACAGCCAAGCCCAGCCGGAGCCGAAGCGGGTGGCCGCGGCGTCGGCGAACTTCTCCTTGAACTCGTCAAAGGACCCGAAACCCGATTTGATCGCGTCACCGAGCGCCCCTTCCGGCCGGCCCCCGCCGCCCTTGCCCTCGGGGGCGAGGATCTGCCAGAACAGCGAGTGGTTCGCGTGCCCGCCCGCGTTGTTGCGGACAGCGCCCTGGATCTCGTGCGGCAGCCGCTCGAGCGATGAGATCACCTGCTCGACCGGCTTGCCCGCCCAGTCGGTGCCTTCCAGGGCGGCGTTGGCCTTGTCCACATACGCCTTGTGGTGCTTGCCGTGGTGGATTTCCATCGTCTTGGCGTCGATGTGCGGCTCTAGTGCGTCGACGGAATAAGGCAGGGGGGGAAGTTCGTAGGCCATCGGACTCTCCTCATCGGTGGCTCGCGGCTCGGGATCACGCCGTCTTCGACGCTGCATGATGCCCTAGCAGCGACAGATCAAAAACTTGGAATCACCCGGACAGACCGGGGCATGGGTTCTCGGTCGGGGGGACATCCGTAGAAAAATGTGGACTGCATGTCACCAACTCCGCCGCACTTGCACGCGCGGCGGATTCTGCTACACTGATCGGCTCGGGAGCGATCGGTCGCGCCCGGATCTGTCTTGGCGATGATATAGGACCGTCGGCCCGGGTCAACACCTGTACGGGTGGCCCAGCGAGCGAGGCGGTCAAGCCAATGCCACCGCCGGATGACAGGGTCCGGAATTCTGACCGATCGAACCCGGAACCGGCGGGAGGAAAGTTCCCTCTCGCAGCCGGAAGCGTCGTTTGAGAGACTCGAACCACGGTCGGACACGCGGCGTAGGGAATGAAATCGCCGCGAAAGCGTTCCTCACGAGATCCGAGCCGACGCATCCCGAAGAAAGACGCCCGGAGAGAGGGCGCACATGAGCGGGTCTGTCACCCAAGAGCTTCGCCCGACCGGGCGGGATTCCGGGAACACGCCCGCGTCGGTTTAGTCGGCCCCCGCGAAACCACGGGGTCCGGAAGTTGTGGCCCGTGGCAAGACGATCGACGCAACCGCGGGCCTGTGACATGCGAATCAAATCCTTCCGCTGAAGGTTGGAAGGAAAAGAGTCCAAAGGGTGCGGAGCACCAAGGACGAGGTTGATGATGGTGATGGTGAACTCGCCAAAGAAAAAGCCGATGCCGCTTGAGCAGGACCGCCTCCGCGGCCGGCGCCGTGGGTCTTCCTCGGCCTCGTCCGCCAAGGGCGAGGGCCGCCGGTCGGTGATGCGCCGGCTCAGCTCAGAGGACCAGCGACTGCTGGACCACCTGCTCAGCCACGAGATGGACTACATCGACTCGGAGGCCTTCTACGAGGAGGACGCCGAGCGCAAGATCTACGAGGAAGCCCCCGACATCCAGAAGCCCGACACCACCTGGTACCACCCGGTGATGGACGACCTCTCGGCCACTCGGGGCTCCAGGACCGTCAAGTCGACCCAGCAGGTCATCCTGACCGGCGCCGAGGAGAAGGTCCTCTTCCACCAGTTCAACTACGCCCGCCACCGCGTCTGGAAGCTCCAGCACGAGGTCTGGTCGAGCCCCAGCAAGCAGCCCGCGCCCGAGCAGGCCGAGGAGATGCTCCGCTGGTACCGGCTTGCCGATGTGATCCGCGAGCAGATCGCCGAGACCAACCTCGCGCTGGTCTTGGCGATGGCAAAGAGGACTCGGATGTCGGAGGTCGACTTCGCCGACCTGGTCAGCGAGGGGAACATGGCCTTGCTTCGGGCGGTCGACAAGTTCGACGCCGGGCGCGGGTACAAGTTCTCGACCTACGCCTGCCGCGCCATCCTCAAGGCCTTCAGCCGCCAGGGCATGAAGCTGAGCAAGTACCGCCAGCGCTTCCCGACCGACTTCGACCCCAAGCTCGAGAAGAGCAACTACCTCGAGACCAAGCGGGGCGACTTCGAGAAGGACGCCGCCGACGAGGTCAAAAGGATCGTCTTGGAGAACCGGGCCGACCTGACGGATGTCGAGCGGACGGTCATCGAGCACCGGTTCAACCTCCGCCCCGCGGGAGAGGCCCAGCCCGAGACCGAGAAGCCGATGACCCTCGAGCAGGTCGGGCAGATCATCGGTGTCACGAAGGAGCGCGTCCGCCAGATCCAGAACAAGGCCATGGAGAAGATCCGGGCCCAGCTGGAGGCCAACTTCCTGGGGACCAAGAAGGAAGATGAGGCGGAGTCTGACGAGGAAGCCGTCCAGGCCCAGCGCTGAGGCGCCTCTCCGACCCCCGACACTTTGAGCACCACTCCGCAGCCCGGCCCGAGCCGGGCTGTTTTCTTGCCGCCGCTCGCCGCCTTCGCCGGAGGGCTCCCCCGACCGGATGGAAGTGTCCAGAGCGGGCGGATGTTTATCCGGACCGTCCGCGGCCGGGGTTGCTCGGAGGCGGAGACTCCGACCGCCGACGCGGGGTGGCGGAGTATCGGGAACCCCGCGGTGTTGAAGATCGAACCTGTTATGGTGTAGTCTGTCACCCCCACGCGCGCCCGGCGCCGGACGCTCGCGGGGCTGCCTGCGTCTACTGTTTCGCCGACGCCAGAGTGACGCGTCCGGCCCGCGCGAGGAGTCTTTGTTCATGTCGATCGATTACCCATCAACCCCCCCGGTCCCTGTGGGCCATGTGACCCTGGACCCCGATGCGAAGCACGACCCGAACAAGACACGCCTTGGCAAGTTCCTCAAGGCGTGCATCGAGCACGAAGCGTCCGACCTGATCATCAAGACGGGCCAGCCCCCCAAGCTGCGTGTCCGCGGCGCCCTCAAGCCGCTGAACACCGACCCCGTCACCCACGACGACTTCCTGCAGATCGCCAAGCACGTGCTCAGCGAAGAGCAGTTTGTGGACTTGCGGAAGTTCGGCTCGGTCGACTTCGCCTACGACTACGACGAGAAGCACCGTTTCCGCGTGAACCTCTTCCAGGCCCGCGGCAAGCTGGCGATCGCCGCCAGAAACATCACCAGCAACATCCTCCCCTTCGAGGGGCTGCACCTGCCCCCGATCATGTCCAAGATCGCCCTGCAGCCGCAGGGGCTGGTGCTGCTCTGCGGCGTGACCGGCTCGGGCAAGTCGACGACGATCGCGTCGATGCTCGACTATGTCAACGCCCGCAAACCGGTGCACATCGTGACGATCGAGGACCCGATCGAGTACATCTTCGAGGACAAAGTCGCGACGGTGAACCAGCGCGAGATCGGCATCGACTGCCTGGACTTCAAGATCGCGCTGCGTGCCCTGGTGCGTGAAAACCCCGATATCGTGCTGATCGGCGAGATGCGAGACGCCGAGACCTTCGAGGCCGCCCTCATGGCCTCCGAGACGGGCCACCTTGTGTACGGGACGATCCACGCGTCCAGCACGACGCAGACCTTCAGCCGTATCTACGGCCTGTTCCCCGCCGAGGACATCGAGGGCGTGCGGAAGATCCTCGCGTACCAGATGCGGGCGTTCGTATACCAGAAGCTGCTGCCGACGCTGCACGAGAACATCCACCGCATCCCCGCGATCGAGATCCTGATCAACAACACGGTCGTGCAGAAGCACATCATGGAGGGTCGCGAGGCCGAGCTCCGCGAGTACCTCAAGGCTGTCGAGGCCCGCCAGGTGGGCATGACCGACTTCAACGACTCGCTTGTGGAGCTGGTGGAGAAGGAGTACATTCACATGCGGACGGCCTTGGAGGCCAGTCCGAATGTGGACGAGTTGCAGATGAAGCTGAAGAAGCTCGGCTGATCCCGGGCCGCGCGGGCCAGCGCCCGCGCCGTCCGGTCCGCCGAGAGGACATCGCCCACTCCCCGAGGAAGACCGTCCCGTGGAAACAACCGCATCGTTCGCAGCCGGCACGCCGGGGCTGGCCCAGGCGCTCGTACTCGCCGCGGACGCCGCGGTGCTCGTCTCGTGGTGGAAGGCCCTGATCCTCGCCCTGCCCTTCTACGGGTGGGCGAGGCTGGTCTCCAGCGTCTACGACAAGCACGCGGCCCGCTTCCACCTCAAACGCGAGGTGTGGAACCTCAGCCACCTGTGCGCCGGGCTGGCGGCCCTGGTCCTCGGGCTGGCGGTCCCCGCCATCGCCGGGATCGGGGGCATCGGCGGGTTCCTCATCTCCTTCGCGGTGATCCTGGCTGTGCTCGCGGTCGACATCGCGGTCTTCCCGCTGGTCACCAACAAGGACCCCCGCATCCCCGAGGCACACCGCCTCCGCCTGGACCTCAAGAAGCTCTTCGAGAAGAAGGACGACGGCAAGGACAAGAACGCCGGCAAGGCCGAGTTGGCGATCTACAAGCCCGACAAGTCCCGCGTCGGCGTCCCCGCGGCCGAAACGCCCGAGCTGGCGATCCGCATCGCCGCAGAGCAGCTGGTCATCAAGGCCCGAGAGGCCAGGGCCCAGCAGCTCGACCTCATGCCCGGCGGCAAGGACAAGCCCTATGTCCTCTCGATGCTCATCGACGGCGTGCGCGAGGGGGGCGAGCAGATCCCCGCACAGGACGCGGTCCGCATCATCGACTTCTGGAAGACCGCGGGCGGCATGGATGTCCAGGACCGACGCAAGCGTCAGACCGGCGACATCAAGATCGAGCGCGGCGAGGAGAGCTTCGTCGCCCGCGCACGGACCCAGGGCGGCCAGGCGGGCATGACCCTGAGCATGATCTTCAATCCGCGCGACGCGGTCCGCCGCTCGGCGGACCGGCTGGGCCTGCTCGAACCGCAGCTCAAAGTCGTCAAGGAGCTCGCGTCGGTCAACCAGGGCGTGGTGCTGCTGGCGGCGCCGCCCGACGCGGGGCGGACGAGCACGATGTACTCCCTGCTCCGCATGCACGACGCGTACACATCCAATGTCCAGACGCTCGAGATCGAGATCGACGACCCGATCGAGGGCGTCAAGCAGTCGCTCTTCTCCCCCACCGCCGATGGCCCGGACTTCGCCACCGCCGCCCGCTCGATCCTCCGACGCGACCCCGATGTGGTCGGCTTCGCGGAGATTGACGCCGAGGCGGCCAAGATCATGGCCCGCGCCGACCACGAACGCACCCGCTGCTATGTCTCGATGAAGTCGGGCGGGGCGCTGACGGCGCTGCAGCTCTGGGTCAAGGCCGTGGGCGATCCGGAGCTCGCCTCCGACGGCCTCAAGGGCGTGATCGCCCAGCGCCTCGTGCGTCGCCTGTGCGAGAACTGCCGCCAGGCCTACAAGCCCTCGCCCGACATGCTCAAGAAACTCGGGCTCAAGCCCGAGAGCGTCCAGCAGCTCTACCGCAAGGGCGGGCAGGTGCTGATCAAGAACAAGCCGGAGGTCTGCCCGGCCTGCGGCGGCACGGGCTACATCGGCCAGGAGGGCGTGTTCGAGGTCTACCTGATCGGCGAGGAAGAACGCGAAGCGATCAAGACCGGCAACGCCCAGGCGCTCCGCGCAGCGCTCCGCAAGCAGGAGCTCCCGACACTCCAGGCCGCGGCGCTCAAGAAGGCCGTCGACGGCATCACCAGCATCGAGGAGGTCGTGCGCGTCACCAGCGACACGCCGGCCAAGCCCCCGCGTCAGGGCGGCCAGCAGGCCAAGCCCGCCGAAGTCTCCTAACGCCCCGACGAGGAAACGCACCATGATCATGAACCTCATCGCCATCGGCGTCGTCGCGGGCCTCGCCTACACATGGGGCACGCGCGGCTTCTTCAGCGGGCTGCTGCACCTGATCTGCGTCGTCGTCGCCGGAGCGATCGCGCTGGCCTTCTGGGAGCCCGTCGCCCACTTCATCATGAAGAACTCGCCCAGGTCCGGCTTCCTCGCCCCCATCGAGAGCGCCGCGTGGGCCCTCTCGCTGCTTGTGATCTTCGGCGTCAGCCTCGCGCTGCTCCGCACCGGGATGGACAAGATCGCACCCGCGAACATGATCCTCGACAAGACCTCCGACTTCGTCGGCGGGCTGGTCTGCGGGGCGCTCTCGGGTCTGATCACCGCCGGGCTGCTGGTCATCGGCGCCAACACCCTCTGGATGGGCGAGTCGATGTTCGGCTACAAGCGCGTCAACTGGAACCAGGCGACCCGCTCGCTCGAGAGCGATTCGAAGCTCTGGGTGCCCGTCGACGACATCGTCGCCGGGTTCTACGGGCGCCTCAGCACGACCGTGCTCCAGCCGAACCCGTCCCGCTCGCTCGCCCGCCTGTATCCCAACCTGCCCGATGTCGGTTCGACCATGCGGACCTCCGCCAACGGCGGCGACGGCCGGATCACCATCCGCCCGGGCGATGTCCGCCTGCTCAGCTGGTACACCGTCGGGCTCGACCCCGAGGGACGGCGCATCGAGGGCGCACGCACCGCCGACCTCCTCAAGGACCGGTTCAACCGCGCCGACCGCCAGTACACCGACCGCACCGGCGAGAGCCTCCTCCGACCCGACGCGTTCGTTGCCGGATTCGTCGTCCGCTTCGAGGCCGGCGCCTACGAACGCAACAGCACGCAGGTCGCCATTCGGCCCGAGCAGGTCCGCCTCGTCGCCACGCGAGGCGAGAACTCGATCGAGCTCTTCCCCGTCGCCATCATCACCGAGGTCGAAACCCGCGAGCCCGGCGAGATGGGCGATGTCACCGGCTCTCGCGAGGCCGTCCGCTACCTCGCCGGCGACGAGGTCTTCGCCTCCATCCCCGGAACGCCCCCCGCGATGGGCTTCGAGTTCATCCTCCCCGCCGGCTACACCCCCCAGGGCCTGTTCGTCCGCAACCTCAGGCTCGCGGTCGACCGACGCTCTGAGCCGACACGCTTCGGCAGCGCCGAGGACCGCCAGCGGGCGATCAACACCAGCGCGATCTTCGAGGGCGGGCGCATCGAGTTCGACGAGTCGCAGGCCCTCACCCGCGATGTCCGCCAGGAGACACTCCGCGAGACGGGCATCCTGATTTCCGACCGCCTGCCCATGGGCTACATGCTCATGGACGGCCGCACCTCCAGCATCCGCACCGACGAAGACAGGCGCATCATCGGGGGCGAGCAGCTCTTCGACCCCGACAGCATCAAGCAGCGGATCACCGAGCGGAACCTGCAGGTCAACCAGTTCCGCGTCAGCACCGGCGCGCAGCTCGTCTGGATCACACTCAAGCAGGGCACCAACAACGACAACCTCACCGCACGCTACGACCTCCGCGAGATCGAGGAAGCCCCCCGCGACCAGCCGATCTTCCTCGTCGACGAGAACGGCTTCGCCTACGACTGCATCGGCTTCATCATGGAGGAACGCAACAGCGTCCGCCTCCGCTTCACCAAGGACCGGCCGCTCTCGGGCATGGCCGATGTCGGACAGCTCTCGAGGAACCAGCCGCAGCAGTCGGCGTTCCTCATGTTCGAGGTCCCGGTCAACGCCCGTATCGTCGGGATGGCGATCGGCGACAAGATGGTCCTGCGGTTCAACCCCGGCTTCGAGGCCCGCGTCCGCTGGTGAGCCCCGCCGTTTGACCGAAACGCCAAAGAAGAGGGCGGCCCCGAACGGGCCGCCCTCTTTCATTGCGTGAGATCCGAGCAGCGGGCTTCAGGCCCCGGCCTTCTCGCCTTCGGCCGCCTCGCGGGCCTTGCGACGGGGCTTCTCGATCAGGTTGCCCTCGTTGTCGAAATCCATCTCCTCGCCACGGTCCTCGTCGATGACACGGTCGGCCTCGACATGCAGGCGGATGTCGGTCTC
>SLFH01000385.1 GCA_007124345.1 Phycisphaerales bacterium
CCGAACTATTTCTTTGAGTGGGTGATCTGGGTGAGCTACGCGGTGCTCGCGTTTGCGGCGCCGTGGGGCTGGCTGGGTGTGCTGTCGCCTTTGATCATCCTGTTCCTTGTGCTGAAGGTGACGGGGATCCCGCCGACGGAGAAGCGTGCGATCAAGTCGCGCGGCGAGGACTACCGGCGGTATCAGCAGGAGACGAGCGCGTTTTTTCCCTGGTTTCCAAAGAAGCCGGCCAAGCCGCTGAACGCGGACGGCACGCCGGCGACGGAGCGACGATGAGCACAGAGACGACACTGAGCGCAACGAACCTGCACGCCGAGCCCAAGGCGCCGTGGTATGCGCCGCTGATCGACAAGGGTCGGATCCCCGACGCGCTCTTGCGCCGCGCGATCACGGTGCGCCTGGGCAAGATGCTCAAGCGGATGCGGGACGCGGACATCGAGACGCTGCACGAGCGCCACCGCGTGTTCGTGCGGGGGCTGCTGGAGTCGCCGATCGCGATCCGGACTGACAAGGCGAACGAGCAGCACTACGAGGTGCCGCCGGAGTTTTTCAAGCTCTCGCTCGGCCCGCGGCTGAAGTACTCGTGCGGGTACTGGCCCGACGGCGTGACGACGCTGGAGAAGGCGGAGGAGGCGGCGCTGGCGCTGGTGTGCGCACGGACGGAGATCAAGGACGGGCAGAAGATCCTCGAGCTGGGGTGCGGGTGGGGTTCGCTGTCGTTGTACATGGCGGAGAAGTTCCCGGGGTGCGAGATCACGGCGGTCTCGAACTCGGGGCCGCAGCGGGTGTTCATCGAGTCTGCCGCGAAAGCGCGGGGATTCGAGAACCTGCGCGTGGTGACCGACGACATGAACGACTTTCGCGACGCCGAGTCGGCGTACGACCGGTGCGTGAGCGTCGAGATGTTCGAGCACATGAAGAACTACGACGCGCTGCTGCAGCGGATCTCGGGGTGGCTGAAACCCGAAGGCAAGCTGTTCGTGCACATCTTCACGCACCGGGAGCTGTCGTACCACTTCGAGGAAGACAACAACTGGATCGGCAAGTACTTCTTCACCGGCGGCACGATGCCGGGCGACCGGCTTCTGTTTGAATTCCAGCGTTCGATGCGGATTGCCGAGCACTGGAGGCTCTCGGGCACGCACTACGAGAAGACCGCCAACGCGTGGCTTGAGAACACCGACGCCAACCGCGGACGCATTCTGGAGCTGTTTGCGCAGACCTACGGCGAAGGCCAAGCCGAGATGTGGCTCAACCGGTGGCGGACTTTTTATATCGCGTGCGCGCAGTTCTGGGGGTTCGCGGGGGGCGGGGAGTGGCTGGTGTCGCACTACTTGTTTGAGAACGGGAAGGGCTGAGCGGGCGCGGGGGGCGATGTGCAATGAAAAGCACCGACCTCCCGCGGAGGTCGGCGGCACGGGATGTCTCGGCTTCGGCCAGGGCGATCAGTAGACGAACTGGAGGGCGGCGCGGAGGTTGAACTGGTCGGCGCGGTCGCTGGCGAGCAGGCCTTGGTTGTTGTTCGGCGAAAGGAGACTGCCCTCCTGACGGTCGAGGAACCACTGCGCGTCGACGGTGAACTTTAGGGCGTGGCTCTGGGGGATGAAGTAGTGGGTGAAGCCGACGGTGAGGGCATTGAAGTCGCGCGAGTTGTCGCGGTCTGAATCGGCGAAGACGCCGTCGTAGCGGCAGAAGACCTCCCACTGCTCTTCGATGAAGTACGAGGCGATGGCGGTGGCGCCGAAGTCGTTGAAGGACGGGCCGCCGTCGTCGACATGCTGCCACGCGAAGACGCCGGCGAGGCCCCAGCCGTCGCCCTTGAGCATGAGGTCTGCGGTGGCGGCGCCGAGGTCGCGGTCGTCGGTGCGTCCTGTGTCGCCGCCGGACTGGTAGTGCCCGGCGACGCCGAGGAGGGCGCCGAACTCGCTGCCGCGCCATGAGCCGTAGCCGCTGTAGCGGCCGAAGCCGCCTTGACCGAACTTCTGCTCGAAGCGTCCGGTGAATGCCCAGTCGGCGGTGTCGGGGTCGCCGATGTCTTTGTTCTGAGCCCGGCGTCCGTCGGAGAATGCGGCCATGAAGCGCGAGTCGAACTGGGTGTAGACGCCCTCGACGAGCTGCGAGCGGTTCTGGCTGAAGACCCGGTTGACGAGCGAACGGTCGACGGCGGTGAGCTCGGCGCTGGAGTTGAGCTGCTCGCGGGTGAAGGGGAGCTTCTTCTGGCCGACATTGAGGGTGAACTCGTCGGAGAGCTTGAAGGCGCCGTAGGCGTCGAGGATCTCGACCTCGCCGCCGTCGACATCGGCGTTGAGCTGGAGGCGGAGCTCGATGTTGTCGTCGATCCTGCCGCGGACGCCGATGCGGCTGAGGTGGGAGCGGAAGCCGCCGGTGGCTTTGTTGTCCAGGTCGCTGTCGCGTCTGTAGTTGTAGTTGTAAGTGAAGCGCGAGCGGAGGGAGACGCGGATGGGGAACTCGTCGGGGTTGTCGAGGCTGATGCGCTCTGAGGCGTCGGAGAGGAGTTCGGCCCGGTGGGTCTGCTCGGGCGAGGCGTTGGCGAGAGCAGCCAGACCGCAGAGGGCGGTTGCGGCGGTGATGTAACGACGGGTCATGTCGCTGGCTCCTTGTGCCTTTGTGCGATTCCGGTCTTCCGAATCCGCAAGGCCGGAAGTTGGCGCGGCTTGAACACCGGGTCGAGCCGGGCTCCGTCAAGGTATCGCAAAGAAGACATCCGCGCCTCTATTGGGGGATGGGTGTCGGATCGAGCTTGAAGTAGTCGTGTATGTACGACTTGATGTCCCCTGCCCGAGCGAGGTGGACGACATCGAGCAGGCGGAGCAGGTCCTGCTTCTTCTTTTCTTCGATAGCCTCTGGGTCCAGGTCGTCGTCGGTGAGGGGGCGGACGGGGCGGTAGCGGCCGGGGGCCGAGGTGGGCTCGATGACGCCGAGCTTTTCGAGGGTGATGAGGGCGTACTCGAAGCGCCCGTCGCCGCGGCCTTTGCCGATGACATCGAGGTAGAGCTCGTCGTGGTCGAAGTCGGCGTGGCCGGCGTCGCCGTAGCGCCGGTCGATGGCGTGGCCGATCTCGGCGAGGAGGTGTGCGGGCGGGTTCATCCACTCGATGAACTGACGCTGGACGGCGATGTCGTCCTGGGCGAAGAGGAGTTGGCAGGTGCTGGGCTCGCCGTCGCGTCCGGCCCGGCCGGTTTCCTGGGCGTAGGCCTCGACGCTGGAGGGGATCTGGGCGTGGACGATGAAGCGGATGTCGGGCTTGTCGACGCCCATGCCGAAGGCGTTGGTGGCCAGGAGGAGGAGGCCGTCGTCGGGCTTGGCGTTGATGAACCTTCTATACACGCGCTTTTTGTCCTTTGGGTCGAGCTTGCCGTGGTAGGTCTGGATGCGTCGGTCGATGCCGGCCTTTTCGAGGGCGGCGGTGATCTCGCGCCGGGCGTGTTCGAGGTGCTTGATGAGGGCGTAGTAGACGATGCCGGTGCCGCGGGTCTCGCGGCAGCGCTCGACGATGTGCTCGGCGCGGTCTTTGTCTGACCAGACTTCGTCGGAGCGGTAGGAGAGGTTGGGGCGTTCGATCGGCGCGGCGAAGAGCGGCATCTCTTCTTCCGTCACGCCGATGACGGCCCGGATGTCCTCTCTGACTCTGGGGGTGGCGGTGGCGGTGAGGGCGATCGTGAGCGGGTTGCCCAGGAGACGGCGGAACTCGCCGATGCGTTGGTAGGCGGGGCGGAGGTCGTGGCCCCACTTGCTGATGCAGTGGGCCTCGTCGACGGCGAGGAGTTTGACGCCGCCGGGGACTTTCAAGAGCGCATCGACAAAGGCGGGTTTGTCCATACGTTCGGGGGTGGCGTAGATGAGCTCGTAGTCGCCGCGAGCGAGGCCGGCCATGCGCTCTTCGCGTTGATTGCGGTCGAGCGTGGAATTGATGTATGCGGCGTCGATCCCTTTTTTGCGGAGGGCGGCGACCTGGTCTTCCATGAGGGCGATGAGGGGGCTGAAGACGAGGGCGACGCCCCTTGCCTCGCTGTCGGCCCCGCCTTTTCCGGGGAGGGCAAGAGCGGGGAGTTGGAAGCAGAGGCTTTTGCCGGCGCCGGTCGGCATGACGACGAGGGCGTCGCGGCCTGCCGTGACGCGATCGACGATGAGGCGCTGGAGCGGGTAGAGGGCGTCGTGGCCGAAGCGGTGTTTGAGGATGTCTTCGATGGGCCTGTTCAAGGGGGATGAGGGTAGGAGCGAGGGTGCGCGGGGCGGCGGAGACGGAGCAATCCGCACATCCCGGGTGGTCGAAGAGCCGATGATGCGGCTCCGGACTCGCTGGGAAGGTCCGGTACGATTTCGGCACTTGCCGCGTGGACCGGGTGCGGGAGGGCGTTACAACTACATCCGCCTCCGGCCTTTGACGGACAAGGGAGCCCGACCTCGATGATGCTGTCGCTCGCCATCCTCGCGCTCTTGAGTGTTGCGGCCCCGTGGGTGTGCCGTTATGCCGGGCCGGCGCGTGGTGTGGTGCTGGCGGCGTTCCCGCTGGGGATCGGGGCGTGGTTTGCGAGCAAGATCCCGTCGGTGGCGGACGGGGGGGGGATCGTCGAGACGTTCGCGTGGCTTCCTGAGCTCGGGCTGGAGTTGACTTTCCGGCTTGACGGGCTGGGCCTGCTGTTTGCGCTCTTGGTGACGCTGATCGGCGCGGGGGTGCTGCTGTACGCGGGTACGTACATGCAGGGGCACCACCAGATCGGGCGGTTTTTCGCCTACCTGATCGGGTTCATGACCTCGATGCTGGGTCTGGTGCTGGCGGACAACCTGATCCTGTTGTTTATATTCTGGGAGCTGACGAGCATCACCAGCTACCTGCTGATCGGCTTCAACCACGACAAGAAGGAGTCGCGGTCCGGGGCGCTGCAGGCGCTGATGGTCACGGGGCTGGGCGGGCTGGCGATGCTGGCCGGGCTGGTGGTGCTGGCGTTCGCGGCGGGCGACCTCGCGGGCGTCGCCGGCGGCGTGTGGAACATGAGCGAACTGCCCGAGGGGCTGAGCGGGCACGCGCACTACCCCTGGATCGTGGCGTTGGTGCTGGCGGGGTGTCTGACCAAGAGCGCGCAGTTCCCGTTCTATTTCTGGCTGCCCTCGGCGATGGCGGCGCCCTCGCTGGTCTCGGCGTACCTGCACTCGTCGACGATGGTGAAGGCGGGCGTGTACCTGATCGCCCGCCTGCACCCGAACTTGGCGACGGGGACGGCCGAGGGGCTGTGGGAGGGGCTGCTGATCGGGTTCGGGGCGGCGACGATGTTCGTGGGGGCGTACCTCGCGACGCGTCAGACGCTGTACAAGCGTCTGCTGGCGTATTCGACAGTGAGTTCGCTGGGCGTGATGGTGATGCTGATCGGGATGGGGCATCCTGATGCCGCGGCGGCGTACATCCTGGCGCACGCGATGTTCAAGGGCTGCCTGTTCCTGGTGGCGGGGATCGTGGACCACGAGGCGGGCGAGAAGGATGTCGCCGAGATCGGCAGGCTGTTCAGGGCGATGCCGGCGACGGGGATGGCGGCGCTCTTGGCTGGGATCTCGATGGCGGGAGTGCCGCTGGCGCCCTTGGCGGGGTTTGTGGCCAAGGAGAAGATGATCAAGGCGGGGCTGGACGCGGGCCCGCTGACGGCGCTGTTGACGGCGCTGATCATCGCTGCGGGCTCGTTTACGGTCTTTATCGCGATCATGACGGGGTTCAAGCCGTTCTTCGGGAAGGCGCAGCGCGAGCCGAAGAAGCACGCGCACGAGGCGCCGTGGCCGATGCTGGCGGCGCCGGTGATCCTGGCGGTGCTGGGGATCGTGTACGCGCTGGTGCCGGCGCTGTTTGCGACTCCGGTGGTGACGGCGGCGGGCGAGGCGATCAAGGGCGGCCCGTTCGAGGCGGCGCTGCGTCTGGACGCGTTTTACTACTACGAGATCAGCCTGGCCCTGGGGCTGAGCTTGCTGGCGACGCTGATCGGCGTGGGGATCTACTTCGGGCGCGGGCTCTGGGTGAAGGCGACCTCGCCCTTCGCGAAGCTCGACGGCGTGGTCGGCCCGGCGAGGATGTACGACTACGCGATGCTGGGGCTGACGAAGGGGTCGTGGGCGCAGACGCGTGTGCTGCAGAACGGGTCGCTGCAGGTCTACATCAAGATGACGCTGGTGGCGATCCTCGGGATGTTCGCCTGGGCGATCTGGCGGACGGGTGCGCTGCCTTCGGTGGGGACGAACTTCGAGCGGACGGGGCTATTGGAGTGGGTGCTGATCATCTCGATCGCGGTCTCGGCGATCGTGGCGACGAGGCTGGGGTCTCGTCTGGCGACGGTCGCGGTGCTGGGCGTGATCGGGTACGCGGTTGCCGTGGTGTTTGCGCTCTACGGCGGGCCTGACGCTGCGATGACGCAGTTTGCGGTCGAGACGCTGATCGTGGTGATCTTCGTGCTGGTGGTGTACCACCTGCCTCGGTTTGCGGTGTACAGCGGGCTGGCGGTCCGGATGATGGACCTGCTGCTGGCGGCGACGTTCGGCGGTGTGATGGCGTGCCTGGTGCTCGCCGCGGGCTCGCAGGAGCTGTTCGCCCCGATCTCGGCGTACTTCAACGAGGCGGCGATGCCCGAGACGCCCGACGGCCAGTCGGCGTACGGGCGGAACCTTGTGAACATCATTCTGGTGGACTTTCGGAGTGTGGACACGCTGGGCGAGCTTGTGGTGCTGGGCATCGCGGCGATCGGCGTGTACACGCTGATGAAGCTGCGTGACGACCACGAGGGGACGCCGGTCGCCGAGCGCGAGGGCGACGAGGACGAGCGCGAAGGGGGGAACGCGTGAACTCCCTTGTGCTCCAGACCGCCTCACGGTTCCTGCTCCCCCTGCTGCTGCTTCTGAGCGTGGTGATCCTGCTGCGCGGGCACAACACGCCGGGGGGCGGTTTCGTGGGCGGGCTGCTGGCGGCCTCGGCGTTTGCGCTGCAGGCGATGGCGTTCGATGTCGAGAGCGCCCGGCGGATGCTGCGGGTGAACCTCCTGGCGATGGTCGGGCTGGGGCTGACCTTGGCGCTGGTGTCGGGTTTCTTCAGCCTGTCTGTGGGGGGGCCGCTCCTGAAGGGCCTGTGGTTCGAGGTGCCGGTGCTGGGCTTTGATGACCCGATCAAGATCGGCACGCCGGTGCTGTTTGACATCGGGGTGTACCTGACGGTGCTGGGCGTTGTGCTGACGATGATCTTCACGCTGCAGGAGGTGGTTGAATGAGCCTGCTGCTCGCGGCGATCATCGGGATGCTGTTCGCGTCGGCGCTGTACATGATGATGCGCCGGAGCTTTGTGAAGCTGACGATCGGGCTGATCCTGATCGGTCACTCGGCGAACCTGCTGATCTTTACCTGCGCCGCGACTCGGCGCGACGGGAGCATGGAGCGGCTGCCTCCGGGGCTGATCGAGGAGGGCCAGACGCGGATCGAGGGCGAGTTCGCCGACCCGCTGCCGTTCGCGTTGATCCTGACGGCGATCGTGATCGCGTTTGCGATCACGGCGTTCACGCTCGTGCTCGTCAAGCGGGCGTACCAGGAGGTCGGCACGGACGACCTCGACAACATGCGGACCACCGACCGATGAACGCACTCGTCGTCAGCCCGATCGCGATCCCGCTGCTCACGGCCTTCCTGTGCATGATGGCGTGGCGGTCGGTGAGGCTGCAGCGGGCGCTCTCGATCGCGGGGGCGCTGGCGCTGTTCGCCTGCTCGGTGCTGCTGTTTGCGCGGGTGCTTGATGTGGGGGTGCTGGCGGCGGACATCGGGGGGTGGCGGGCGCCGTTCGGGATCACGATGGTCGCCGACACGCTGTCGTCGCTGATGGTGCTGCTCAACGGCGTTGTGGCGGTGGCGGTGGTGGTCTACTCGATCGGGGCGATCGGCCCGCGGCGGGAGAAGCACGCGTACCACACGCTGGTGCACTGCCTGCTGGCGTCGGTGTCGGGCTCGTTCCTCTCGGGCGACATCTTCAACATCTATGTGTGGTTCGAGGTGATGCTGATGAGCAGCTTCGTGCTGCTCACGCTGGGCGGGGAGCGGGGCCAGCTCGAGGGCGCGCTGAAGTATGTGACGCTGAATCTGCTCTCTTCGAGCCTGTTCCTGTCGGCGGTCGGGCTGCTGTACGGGCTGGTGGGGAGCCTGAACCTGGCGGACATCGCGATCAAGCTGGGGTCGGCGGGGGACGGGACGAGACCGGTGATCGCGGCGATCGCGGTGCTGTTCATGGCGTCGTTCGGGATCAAGGCGGCGATCTTCCCGTTCTTCTTCTGGCTGCCTGCGTCGTACCACACGCCTGCGCCGGTGGTGAGCGCGCTGTTCGGCGGGATCCTGACGAAGGTGGGCGTGTACGCGATGATGCGTGTGTACACGCTGATCTTCGCGCCGGTCTTCCCGGCGGCGGGCGAGATCCTGCTGTGGATCGCGGCGTTCACGATGGTGACGGGCGTCTTGGGGGCGGCGGCGCAGTACGAGATCCGGCGGATCCTGAGCTTCCACATCGTCAGCCAGATCGGGTACATGATCATGGGCTTGGCGATCGCGCTGCTCGTGCTCGAACGCATGGCCGACGCCCCGACCGAAGACCGGCCCGCGATGCTGGCGACGGCGGCGATGGCGCTGGGGGGCGTGGCGTTCTTCATCCTGCACAACATCTTGGCGAAGACGAACCTGTTCTTTGTCGCGGGCGTGGTGCACAGGCTGCGCGGGACGGGCGAGCTGAAGGAGCTGGGCGGGCTGTACAAGGAGCGGCCCTACCTCTCGCTGATGTTCATGGTCTCGGCGATGGCGCTGGCGGGGATCCCGATCCTCACGGGGTTCTGGGGCAAGCTGATCCTGGTGGTCGCGGGCGTGCGCGCGGGCGAGTACTGGATCGTGGGCGTCTCGCTGGGCGTGGGCGTGCTGACGCTGTTTTCGATGACGAAGATCTGGGCCGAGGCGTTCTGGAAGGCGAGGCCCGGGGAGACGGAAGGCGCCGAGCCGAAGCCCGACGACACGCGCGGGACGGGGTGGATGAACGCGGTGGTCGCGGGGTTTGTGGTGCTGATCATCGGCGTCAGCGTGTTTGCGGGGCCGATCTACCGGGTGACCGAGCGTGCCGGGCACGAACTGATCGAGCGGGCGCCGTACATCCGCGCGGTGCTTGACGAGGAGTACCTGCGTTCGCTGCCCGGCGGGATCGGTGAGCGTTGGATCGAGCCGCGGGCGGAGACGGCCTCGGCGGGGGAGGGCCGATGAGCAAACTCATCGCGAACTTCCTCTTGGCGGGTGCCTGGGCGGCGGCGATCCAGCCCTTCAACGCGGCGAACCTCGCGGTGGGGTTTGCGCTTGGGTACATCGTGCTGTGGGTGGCGTCGCCGTCTGACCGCGAGAGCCCGTACTTCAAGAAGGTGTTCAAGGGGATCGGGTTCGCGTTTTTCACGCTCAAGGAGCTTGTGGTCGCGAACATCAAGATGGCGGTGTGGACTGTGATGCCGCTGAAGCGGCTGCGGCCGATGATCCTGGCGGTGCCGATCCAGGAGGATCTGACGGACACGGAGATCACGATTCTTTCGAGCCTGATCACGCTGACGCCGGGCACGCTGACGATGGATGTGTCTGAGAACCGGCGGTACCTGTTCATCCACTTCATGCATGTGGACGACCCGGAGGAGGCGAAGCGCGATGTCGCCGAGGGCTTCCAGCGTCGCCTTTTGGAGGTGACGCGATGAACGATGTGACCTGGCTGCACGAGGAAGTGCTCGGGGCGATCTTCGATGTCGCGGGCGTGGTGCTGGCGGTTGGGATTCTCTTTACGATCTGGCGGCTGACGCGCGGGCCGACATTGTGCGACCGTGTGGTGGCGCTGGACCTCCTGGGGTTCCAGGCGGTGGGCGTGATCGCGCTGTTTGCGATCGTGACGCAGCGCCCCGTGCTGCTTTCGGTGGGGATCGTGATGGCGCTGGTGCTGTTCTTGGCGACGGCGGCGTTTGCGATGTACCTCGAGAGGAGGGCGAGGCCGTGACGGACTTCCTGATCCTCCTCCGCGACCACTGGCTGAGCCTGATCGCCGACGCGCTGGTGATCCTGCTGATGGTGTCTGGCACGCTGCTGTTTCTGTTGGCGGCGGTGGGCATCGTGCGGATGCGGGATGTGTACACGCGGATGCAGGCGGCCAGCAAGGCGGGCTCGCTGGGCGTGGCGTGCATGGTGATGGCCGTGGCGATGTACTTCAAGAGCCTGAATGTCGCGGTCGAGGCGACGCTGGTGGTGCTGTTTATCTTCCTGACGACGCCGATCGCGACGCACCTGATCGCGCGTGCGGGGTACTTCGTGCGGGTGCCGATCTGGGACCGGACGGCCAGGGACGAGCTTGAGGGGTGCTACGACGCAGAGACGCACACGCTGCAGTCTGATCACCTCGACGAGAGCGCGGCGGGAACCGATGCGCCGCCGCCGGGGAGGTCTGAGCCGCAGTAGCGGTGCGGGGGGTGCGTACAGGGGGGCGCGTTGGGGGGCGGGGTCGGGTATCATCGCGCGGCCGCGCCGGTGCGGCTAGAGACAGCGGGGCAGCATGGCGGCATCACCACTCGTCGGCGTGATCATGGGTTCTCAGTCGGACTGGCGGACGATGCAGTTCTGCGCGCGGGCGCTGTCGGAGTTGGGTGTAGAGCACGAGTGCCGCGTGGTTTCGGCGCACCGGACGCCGGATCTCTTGTTTCAGTACGCGTCTGAGGCGGAGGGGCGCGGGCTGCGGGTGATCATTGCGGGGGCGGGGGGCGCAGCGCACCTGCCGGGGATGTGCGCGAGCAAGACGGTGCTGCCGGTTTTGGGCGTGCCTGTGGAGTCTGCGGCGCTGAAGGGTGTGGACTCGCTGCTGTCGATCGTGCAAATGCCCGCGGGCGTGCCGGTGGGGACCCTGGCGATCGGGAAGGCCGGGGCGATCAACGCGGCGATTCTGGCGGCGTCGATCTTGGGGGGCGAGTACGCCGGGGCGGTGCGTCGGTACAGGGCGTCGAGGACGAACGCCGTGCTGGGGACGCCGCTAGATACGACGCCAGTTGATGAGGGTCGGGCGTGAGCGGGCCTGTGCTGGGGGTTTTGGGGGGCGGGCAGCTCGGGCGGATGCTGGCGCTGGAGGCGCGGGCGATGGGCGTGCGGACGCGGCTGCTCGATCCTGCGCCCGACGCGTGCTCGCGGGGCGTGGGCGAATTGACTACTGCGGCGTTTGAGGACCGAGCGGCGATCGAGCGGTTTGCGAGCGGGTTGACGGCGGCGACTTATGAGTTTGAGAATGTGCCGCCGGAGACGGTCGAGCGGCTGGCGGGGCTGGTGTCGGTGCATCCGGGTGCGGCGAGCCTTGTTGCCGCGAGCGATCGGGTGGCCGAGCGGGAGGCGTTGATCGGGGCGGGCTTCGGCGTGGCGAAGTACCGGGTGGTGGACGGGGACGGGTCGCTGGAGGAGGCTGTCGGGGCGGTTGGGCTGCCGGGGGTTTTGAAGCTGCGGCGCGGGGGGTACGACGGGAAGGGGCAGATGGTTGTCCGCGAGGCGTCGGAGGTATCCGGGGCCGAGACGTGGCGTGGGGGGCGCGGGGCGATCTTTGAGGAATTGATCCCGTTTCGGCGGGAGCTCTCGATTGTGGGCATGCGGGGGGCGGACGGGGCGTGCCGTTTTTTCCCGATCACCGAGAATGTGCATCGGGATGGGATCCTGCTGACGAGCATGGCGCCGGCGCCGGGGGTGTCGGCTGAGGTCGAGGCGCTGGCGCGGACGCACGCGGCGCGGCTGATGGAAGAGCTCGGGCATGTGGGGGTGCTGGCGGTCGAGCTGTTTGAGACGGGCGAGGGCCTGATCGCCAACGAGTTTGCGCCGCGCGTGCACAACACCGGGCACTGGACGATGGACGGGGCGGCGTGCGGGCAGTTCGCCCAGCATGTGCGGGCGGTGCTGGGGCTCGCCCTGGGTGAGACGCGGGCGCTGGGGCACGCGGGGATGGTGAACCTTGTGGGGTGTTTGCCTGATATTGGGCGCGTGCTGGGGGTTCCGGGGACTCGGGTGCACCTGTACGAGAAAGAGGCCCGGCCGGGGCGGAAGCTCGGGCATGTGAATGTGCTGGCAGAGACGGCGGCGGAGCGGGACGCGAGGGTGGCGGAAGTGCTGGTGATGCTGCCGGAGGGGGCCCTGGGCGGGGGCGGATAGCGGGCCGTTTGGGTTGGGGCTATTCCGGGTCGGGGTGGCAGGTTAGTATCCGCTTCGGTAATCGCCTTCCCGAGGAGAGGCGCCGGCGGCGGATCCATGCGGCTACGGACCAAGCTTCTCATTCTGCTTCTGCTGATCGCGCTGGCGCCGATCTTGGTGGTCGGGCTGTCCAGCCGTCGCACGGCGTTGGCCTTCGGCTCGGGGCTGGCCGAGGAGATCGAGTCGGAGCTGATCTCGCGGGCCCGGAGCGATCTGCGTCGGCGTGTGGCGTCGTACACCGAGCTTCTGGACAAAGAGAAGAGCCTGGTGGAGACGCTGGTGTTGTTGCAGGGGCGTGAGGCCTCGCGTCTGTTGCGTGAACCGGCGTCGGCGTCGGCGCCGCCCTCGTTCTGGACGGGCGAAGACATCGACGAGGGGCGCCGGCCGCCGGGGATGGTGGTGTCGGAGCGGATGGTCCGTCGTGACGGGTCCAACGGCGCCGAGCGGGTGGCGCTGAGCCTGGCCGAGCCGGTGTTCGTGCCGGCGCCCGAGGTCGGGGTGCGCGAGGTTGAGGAGGCGGCGCTGCGCCTGCGTCCGCTGATCGATCTGAAGATCGAGCTCCGTGAGGGGCGGCCGGACCTGGTGCGTCACCAGTTTGTGGCGCTGTCGAGCGGGGTGTACATGTCGTACCCCGCGACGGGCGGTTACCCCGAGGGGTTCGACGCCCGCGAGACGGCGTGGTACGAGCGGGCCTCGCAGTTCACCGACCAGACGGTCTGGACAATGCCAGTCATCGACCCGGTGACGGGGACGGCGGGAATGGTCTGCGTGCGTCCCTTGCGGGACGCCAACGGCGAGCTGCTGGGTGTGGCGGGGATCGAGCTGGCGATCGACGAGGTGCTGCGCGGGATCCCGGTGGACGACATCTCGAATGTGCCGCTGTCGCTGCTGATCGGGATCCCGCGGGGCGCCTCGCTCTTCGACGAGCGTCTGCGCGTCTTCTCGCAGACCGAGAACCGCGAGGGGGGCGGGCGCGGGTGGCGTGCGGCTGAGGAGCCGGCGCTGCTGGAGCCGTTCATGCTCGAGGGGCTCGAACGGGCCGAGGACCGCGATCGGGCGCGAAGGCTGGTCGTTGATATCGAGCGTGCGGCGGAGGGGCGTTCGGTCTCGACGGTGCGCGAGGTGATGTTCCGTGGGGAGACCTCGATGGCGGCGTTCGAGCCGTTCGCGAGCGATCCGAGCTTCTTTTTCATGTTCATCACGCCGACGGAGCCGGTGGTGCGTTCTGCGGTGAACATGCGCGACCAGGTGGTGCGCCGGACCGAGACGGAGATGACGGTGATGCTGACGATGACCGTCGGCATCGCGGCGATGACGATGCTGCTGGCGCTCCTGGCGTCGAGGACGGTGACGAGGCGCGTGAACGATGTCGCTTCAGCGGCGAGGAAGCTGGCGTCGGGCGACCTCGACGCGACGACGAACATTCGGGGTAACGACGAGATCGCCGAGCTCGGCGCGGCGTTCAACGAGATGATGCCGCGGCTGCGCGAGCACCTGCGGATGAGCCAGTCGCTGGGGCTGGCGATGGGCGTGCAGCGCGGGCTCTTGCCCGGCGATTCGCCGGCGATCGAGGGGTTCGACGCGCACGGGCTGAGCCGCTACTGCGACGAGACGGGCGGGGACTACTACGACTTCATCCGCTCGGCGAGCGGGGCGTGGGCGGTGACGGTCGGCGATGTGAGCGGGCACGGCGTTGCGGCGGCGCTCCTGATGACGACGGCGAGGGCGGTGCTTCGCCGGAGCGCCGACGCGACGGACTGCCCGCGCGAGATCGTCAAGGACATCAACCGGCATCTGGCCAACGACGCGCGTCTCGGCCACTTCATGACGCTGTTTCTGATGATGATCGACCCGGAGGTCGGGGAAGGGTCGCGAAAGCTCCGCTGGGTTAACGCCGGGCACGAATCCGCCATCGTGTACGACCCGCGGACGGACTCGTTCGATGAGCTGACGGGGGGCGGCATCCCGGTCGGGATCGAGCGGGACTGGCCCTATGAATCGCACGAGTGCGCGTGCCCCGACCCGGGGACAGTGATCGTGATCGGGACCGACGGGATCTGGGAGGCTCGCGATCCGGGCGGCGTGATGTTCGGGCGCGATGCGTTCAGGGAGCTGATCAGGCGGAACGCGGGCGAGAGCGCCGAACGGATCGCGCGGACGATCATCGGCGAGGTGACGAAGTTCTGCCGCGACGCGCCGCGGACCGACGACATCACGCTGGTGGTGCTCAAGCGCGTGCAGGTCGGGGATGGGGCTTGATCTTCTTTTTCGAGCGCGTTTGAACAGTTTCGGCTCTCCGCCGCCCCTTGAGGGCGGCTTTGTTTTTGCTTTCTTTCCACGAGTTTGCTCGGCTGCGCCTCGCGGCATTCGTGACAAGGTTTGTGCGCTCCTTCGGAGCGTGGAGTTGAGTCGGTGCTCTCGAAGGGGCTGGTGTGCATTGCGTGGCCTCGTGCCACCGACCTCTGCCTTGAGAGGTCGGTGCTGTCTTCTGCAGGCTGTTGAATTCGAGATATGGAGAGAGCGCACCGACCTCACCGAGCCGAGGTCGGTGTCACGGACCTTTGACTGATCGGCGCTTTTGTGCCGGTGTTCAGGTGGTGCGGGAGGGGGCTTCGCGTCGCGGGGGTTTCGTGATCGAGACTTCGGCGACGCGGTCTGGACCGACGGCGAAGACTCGGTCGCCTTCTTGTGCGTTGATGCGTCGGCCGCCGGTGAAGACGCCGAAGGCGGGCAGGACGAGTGCGCCCCTTGTGAGCCAGAAGCATGCGGCGCGCATGCGTGAGAAGTTGCTGGTGAGGCTGGCGACGGGGTGGATGTGGCCGCAGAGGACGCCCTGGACGGGCGTGTCGTACTCGGGCGGTTCGTGCATCAGCGTGAAGGGACCGAGTGCGAAGGGTGCGTCGACGCAGGTGATCCAGGACGCGGGGGGATCGCCCGCGGCGTGGTCGTGGTTGCCCCGCACCAGCAGGGTCTCGACGGGGCCGGTTCGGTCGGCGAAGGCGCTGAAGGCGGGCGCGGCGGCCTCTGTGACGCCCGCCCTTGCGTGGAGGAGGTCGCCGAGGATGACGAGGCGCCGGGCCCCCGTGGTGTCGATGAGCGAGGCGAGGCGGCCGAGGTCGTGGGCGGTGCAGGCTGGCGGCGCGGCGACGCCCGAGGCGCGGAAGGTTTCGGCCTTGCCGAGGTGGATGTCCGCGACGAAGAGCGTGCGTTGCGTGGCCCACCACGCCGCGGGGGCGGGGAGGAGGGAGAGCGTCTCGCCCGCGAGGTGGATCGTTGTGTGTTGCACGCTTCGCGGAGTTTATCCGCGCGGCGTCATGCGGCCTTGAGATCGGTGCTCAGGTCGCGCGCCTCGCTCACCATCTCGTCGTAGCGGGCGAAATTGAGCGAGAGGAAGGGGTCGACCAGGCTGGGGTCGAACTGGGTGCCCGAGCATCGCCTGAACTCGGCGAACACCTTGTCGCGGCTCATTGCGGGGCGGTAGGCGCGTGTGGAGCTCATGGCGTCGAAGGTGTCTGCGAGAGCCATGATGCGGGCGGCGAGGGGGATGTCGTCGCCGGCCAGGCCCTTGGGGTATCCCCGCCCGTCCCAGCGTTCGTGGTGGTGGAGGACGGCGGGGAGGACATCGTCGAACTGCGGGAGGTCGCGGAGGATGCGGTGGCCGATCTCGGGGTGACGCTTGATGGCGTCGAACTCATCGTCGGTGAGGCGGCTGGTCTTGCCGAGGATGTGCTCGGGGATGCCGATCTTGCCGATGTCGTGGACGAGGCCGGCGATGTGGATGCGTTCGACGGTGCGCGGGTCGAGCCCGATCTTGCGCGCCAGGCAGGCGGAGATGTGGGCGACGCGTGCGGAGTGGCCGCAGGTGTAGGGGTCCTTGGCGTCGATCGATGCGGAGAGCGCCTTGAGCATGCCGACGAAGAGCGCCTTCTGCTCGCGGTAGAGCTCGGCGTTCTCGAGGAACGGCCCGAGGTATCCGGCGGCGGCTTCAATGAGGTGTGTGTCGTAGGTGGAGACCTGGGGGTCGTTGCCGCCCTTTTCGCCGGCGAGGAGCCAGCCGATGGGGCCTTGCTCTCTGAGGACGGGCTGGACGACGATCTGGGGCCCGCCGTCGGGCTCGAAACCCTCGACATCGGAGCAGATGGTGAGCGTGTCGGGTCGGTCGAGCTTTGCGATGAGCTCCCGGGAGGCCTTCTCGATCTCGGCGAAGGGCATGGTGGGCCGGCCGGCGGAGAAGGAGTCGCGCCTTGTGGGCACGCCCTCGTGCGCGCCTTGTGGGAAGACGAGCATGGCCCATGCGAACTCGGCGGCTTCGTGGAGGCGTTCGAGGGAGGCCTGGAGGAATGTCTCCGGCTCGTCGAGCTCGTTCATCGAGCGTCCGAGGGCGTAGAGAAGGTCGATGGTTTCGTAAGCGTTGCCGAGGCGGTCGGTGAAGGTCTCGATCGCGTCCTCGTGCTCGGCGATGGCGCGCTGGTCTTCGTACATCCATCGGAGCATCTGGAGCAGGCGGGTGCAGGAGCCTTTGTCGTGGTTGGCCCAGTTGCGCATCACGCGCCGGACTGCGGCGCTCTGGAGCTGGGCGGCCTTGCACATCTCCTCGAACTCGGGCTGCTGGAGGCCGTCGGGCCCGAAGGCGAGGGCGACGGTGTAGCCGACGAGCCTGCGCCTGCGTCGTTCTGCGAGGGGGAGGAGCCAGCAGCCGGTGAAGAGTTCGTGGAGGTCGGGCTCTCGGTCGCCGTCCCACTGGCTGGTGGTCGACGCGATGCGTCGCCCGAGCGGTCCGGCGCGGAGCCAGAGGCCGAGGAGGCCTTCGCCGAAGGGTTCTTCGAGAATGAGGCCTGCGGCGTTGGTGCGCCAGACGGCCAGGCCGAGGTCAGAGCACCTGGCGCGGACGCGATGGCCCGGGTCCTTCTTGCTGCCCAGCTGGAACGGACCGCTCACGCGACCTCCCTGAGCGAAGCGCCCGGGCCGGTGCGGTCGGCGAGGAGGCTCTCGAGCAGGCTGACGACGCGTCGGACGCTGAACGGCTTGGGCATGACTGCGGCGATGTTGAGGCGGTCGGCCTGATCGCTCTCGAGGACATACCCCCGCGCGGTGAGCATGATGATGGGGATATCGGCGGTCGGCGCGTTGGCGCGGAGGAGCTCGACGAACTCGGCGCCGTTCATGTATGGCATCTGGAGGTCGGTGATGACGGCGTCGGGGGTGCGTTCCTGGGCGCTGAGCCAGGCTTCCTCGCCGTCGTGGGCGACCTCGACCTCGAGGCCGTTCTGTTCGAGCTTTCGCGCGAGCAGGCTTGTGATGTGGACCTCGTCGTCGGCGAGCAGAATCCGCGTCATGGCCACCTCAATCGTGGGGAGATCCAGAGAGGCCGGGCTCTGTGACCCCGTCCGCTCACGGGGCGGTGTGCCCCGGCCAACATCGGCAGTACGGGCGTGTTCCTTCAGCCTTACGAGCCCCGATCGGTCCGGAAGCGTCGTCGTCCGATGATCGCTGTACGGATAATGACGGCTGCGTCGATGGCGTCGATCGTCGCGTCGGCGCCTCGGGAGTTGCGGCCGACGGCGCGTTCGACCCATGCGGCGTCGACGGCGGTTTGACCCACCGGAGCGGCGGGCGGTACGCCATCGAGGCGCACCGCGATCAGGCGGGCGCGCTCTCTGAGGCGACGCCTGCCCCCGGGGGGGATCGAGGGACCTTTCGAGTCCGGTCTGGTTTCGATGAAGCCTCGCATCCTTACTGACTCCTGACGCATTTTGCCCGGGTGGGCGGCCCCCGCTCAAACCGATCGGCGTCTGGGATCGACGCCTGTCGTTGAAGGCTTCCGGACGAGGGCACGTGCTGTTGATTGGGGTGTTTGCAGCCCCCGCAACGGAGGGGCAGGCCTGTTATCAGCCCGGGCGACTCCCCCCCGTGCGGGCGGCGCAGAGACCGGGGCGGGACACACGCCGGGGGAGCCCGTAAACTGGTACGCCGGAGGGGGCTTTCGGGCCCGGCGCCGGCTGAACACGCACACACGGGGCGGGAGTTGACCGCCCCCCGGATCAGGAGATTCTGATGCCCGACCTGACGATCAATGTCCGCGAAGTGCTCGGCAAGGACGCGGACCACCTGCTCGGGCACGAAAGCCGCACGATCTCGAAGTCGGCGATGTACCTGCCCGGGCCGGACTTCGTCGACCGGGTGGTGTCGCAGACGGACCGGAACCCAGCGGTCTTGCGGAACTACCAGCAGATCCTGAACACCGGGCGGCTGGGGGGGACGGGGTTTGTCTCGATCCTGCCCGTCGACCAGGGCGTGGAGCACTCGGCGGGGGCGAGCTTTGCGCCCAACCCCGAGTACTTCGACCCCGAGCGGATTGTCGAGCTGGCGATCGAGGGCGGGTGCAACGCGGTGGCGAGCACCTACGGCGTGCTGGGGTCGGTGGCTCGCAAGTACGCCCACAAGATCCCGTTCCTCGTGAAGTTCAACCACAACGAGCTTTTGACCTACCCGAACCAGTTCAAGCAGATCCCGTTCGGCAATGTCCGCCAGTGCTACGAGATGGGGGCGGTCGCGGTCGGGGCGACGATCTACTTCGGGTCGGAGCACTCGACCGAGCAGATCCAGTATGTGTCGGAGATGTTCGCCGAGGCGCACGCATACGGGATGGTGTGCGTGCTGTGGTGCTACCTGCGCAACAACGCGTTCAAGGTCGGAGGGACGGACTACCACACCTCGACGGACCTCTCCAGCCAGGCCAACCACCTCGGCGCGACGATCCAGGCCGACATCCTCAAGCAGAAGCTGCCGACCAACAACGGCGGGTACAAGGCGCTCAACTCGGGCGACTCGTCCTACGGCAAGTTCCGCACCGAGGTGTACACGAAGCTCTCGGGCTCGGACGAGAACGGCAAGGGCGGGCACGAGATCGACCTGTGCCGCTACCAGGTCGCCAACGGGTACATGGGGCGGGTGCCGCTGATCAACTCCGGCGGCGAGAGCAAGGGCGAGAGCGACCTGCAGGACGCGGTGCGCACGGCGGTGATCAACAAGCGCGCCGGCGGGATGGGGCTGATCTCGGGTCGTAAGGCGTTCCAGCGCCCGATGAAGGACGGCGTGAAGCTGCTGCACGCAATCCAAGATGTGTACCTGGACGAGGGCGTGACGATCGCCTGAGGGTTGAACAGAGTGATGCCCTTTGCACCGGCGGGTGTTCCCGCCGGTGCTTTTCACTCCGTCCCAGCGTTCCTAAGCCCTTCGAGCCGCAGCGCCGCGTTGATGAGGCCGAGGTGGGTGTAGGCCTGGGGGACATTACCGAGGGCGATGTTTTCTCGCGGGTCGTGCTCTTCGCTGAGCAGGCCTGTGGGGCCGGCCATTTTGCAGTAGGTCTGGAAGAGGCTTCGGGCTTCGTCGTCGCGGCCGGAGGCGGCGCAGGCCTCGATGAGCCAGGCGGTGCAGAGGTTGAAGGCGCCCTCCTCGCCGGGCAGGCCGTCGTCGTAGAGGTAGCGGTACACGGCGCCGTTGACGCGGAGCTCTTTCTCCACGGCTTTGATCGTGCTGACGAAGCGGTCGTCCTTGGGGTCGAGGAGGCCGCAGAGGCCGATGGTGAGGACGGCGGCGTCCATCTCGTCGCCGGAGTAGACGGCGGTGTAGGCCTTCTCTTTCTTGCACCATCCTTTTTCGAGGATCTCTTCGCGGATTTTGTCGGCGGTGTCGCGGAAGTCTTTGCGTTGCTCGCCGAGGAGTCGCTCGCTGATCTTGGCGGCGCGGTCGAGGGTGACCCAGCACATGGCCTTGGAGTGGACATGGTGCTGGACGGGTCGGCGGGGCTCCCAGATGCCGTGGTCGGGCTCGGTCCAGCGGTGGGTGACGGCCTTGGCCATGGCCTCGACGAGGCGCCAGTGCTCTGATGAGAGCGGCGCGCCGGCGAGCATGAGCTCATAGACGAGGTCGGCGACGGGGCCGAAGACATCGAGCTGGACCTGCTTTGCCGCGGCGTTGCCGACGCGGACCGGGCGCGACATGGCGTAGCCGATCATCTCGGAGATCTCGGCCTCGACGCCCAGGTCGCTCCCGTTGACGGTGTAGATGGGGGCGAGGTGCTCGGCCGAGCCGAGGCGGTCGATGACGCCGAGCAGCCAGTCGAGCAGGCGGAGGCCCTCGGCGGAGGAGCCGAGGCGGCAGAGGGCGGTGGCGGTCATGGCGGCGTCGCGGGGCCAGCAGTAGCGGTAGTCCCAGTTGCGGATGCCACCGATGTGCTCTGGGAGGCTGGTGGTTCCTGCGGCTGAGATCGCGCCTGTGGGCCCGTAGCAGAGAGCCTTGAGGACGAGGGCGCTGCGCTGGACCAGTTCTTCGGCGACGGCGCACGGGCGGAGGCCCGCGGCCCAGTCGCGCCAGAAGCGGTCGGTCTGGCGGCGTCGTTCGGCCTCGGTGACCAGGGCGGCCTCGGCGCTGCCTGTGCCGTAGCGGAGGACGAGGAGGATGGAGCCCGCGGAGAGGTCGACCTCTGCGACTCCGGTCTGGTGCGGGCCGTCCTGAACGATGTTCCACTCGACGCCTGGCGATCGGAGGACGATGGGGTCTGCGTGCCCGCCGACGGTCAGGCCGTGCTCGCGCGGGATGAGCGTTGTCGCAGAGCGGCCGAAGTCGAGTCGTGGCGCAAACTCGATGACGGCCTTGCCCGAACCGGAAACGACTCGGGTGAGGTCGGTGCGTCCTGCTCGCTGGTTGGGCCTGCCCTGCGAGCAGTCGAGGTAGTCGGTGACGGTGACGCCGGGCCAGCGTGTCTCGACGATGAATGAGTCTTCGCGGTAGAACTGCTGGGGGGCGCGTCGCTCGCCGATCGGTCGGACGCTGAAGTATCCGGCGCCGGGCCCACCGAGGAGCTCTGCGAAGACGGGTGTGGAGTCGATGCGAGGGCAGCACATCCAATTGATGCGGGCCTCGGGTGTGACCAGCGCGATGGTGCGCAGGTCGCTGAGCATCGCGTGGTCCTGGATGGGGACGCAGGCGGCGCCCTCGAGGAAGGCGGCGCGGCGCTCTGCGAGGTAGGCGAGGACGCGTGCGGCGTCGCCGGTGTCGGAGACGCGGAGGTGGGCGGCGGTCTCCCCCTCCCCCACCTTGATGCCCAGGTCCGGGCCTCTGAGGGTTCTGAAGGCGTCTTCGTCGGTGATGTCGTCGCCCATGAAGAGGGCGGCGGTGGCGCCGACGCGATGGCGGATGCGTTCGAGGGCGTCGCCCTTGTGCGTCGAGCAGACGGTGAGTTCGACGACCATCTTGCCGTGCTTGACGATGACATCGGTGAGCGAGCCGGGCCCGCTGAGCGCTGCGTCTCTTGCCGTGTTTCCGTCGCTCTCAGAGGCGTTTCGGAAGTGGAGCGCGGCTCCGCCGGGCTTGGCCTCGACGCTGAGCCCCTCTGCGGCCGAGGCGATCTCGTTGAGCTGTTCGAGGACTTTCTCGCGGAGCGAGCGTTGCTCGGACGAGAGACGGTCGGCGTAGTCGGCGTCGAACTCGCTGCCGTGGCTGCCGACGAGACGGACGCCCGCGGGCTCGCCGGTGAGGCGGGCGAGGTCGGCGAGTGCTCTGCCGGAGATGATGACGCCGACGGTGCAGGGGAGCCCGGCGAGGGCGCGCATGGCGACGACGGACTCCCGGACCGGGAAGGCCTTCTCGGGGTCGCTGACGATCGGGGCCATGGTGCCGTCGTAGTCGCTGGCGACGAGGAGGCAGGGCGTGCGCGCGATCTCGTCGAGCCGGCGGGTCAGCTCGGGGTCTAGGCCGTTGGAGTTGCTGTTGGGGTCGGTCACTTCTTGAGGGCTCCGAGGAAGCTGTCCGCCCAGTCGTAGACATCGTGGGCTCTGAGGTACCGGCGCATGGCGGTCATGCGTCGTTTCTGTTCGGCCTTGCCCATGCGGAGGGCCGTCTCGATCGAGTAGGCGACGCCGTCGATATCGAAGGGATTGACCGTGACGGCCTGCCTGAGCTCGTCTGAGGCTCCTGCGAACTCGCTGAGCACGAGCACGCCGTCGTTCTTGAGGCGGCAGGCGGGGTATTCCTTGGCGACGAGGTTCATCCCGTCGCGCAGCGGGGTGACGAGCATGACCTCGGCGAGTGTGTAATAGGCGAAGAGCTCCTCCTGAGCGAGGTTGCGCCGGAGGTAGTGGATGGCGACGCGTCCGGTCTCAGAGTGCTGGCCGTTGATGCGTCCGACGAGCTCCTCGATGCTGCTGCGCATCTCGACATACTCGGCAACATCCTCTCTGCTGGGGACCGCGACCTGGATGAACACAACATCCTCCGCGGTGAACTTGGCGCGCCGCAGGACTTCCTCCATCGCGCGGAGGCGGACATCGATGCCCTTGGTGTAGTCGAGGCGGTCGACCCCGAGGAGGATGCGCCGCTCGGGCCCGAGCTTCTGGCGGATCTTCTCGGCCTTGACGAGCACTTCGGCGGAGGACGCCATGCCCTCGAACCGCTTGAAGTCGATCGAGATCGGGAAGTTGCTGACGCGACAGACGCGATCACCGAAGTGCAGTTCGGTGTCCTTGCCGGTCGCGCTTGTAAAGCGTCTCGCGGTGCGGGCGAAGTTCTGGCCCGAGAGCCGGGTCTGGAAGCCGAGCAGATCGGCGCCGAGCATGCCTTCGAGGATCTCCTTGCGCCGCGGGATCCTTGCAAAGAGCTCTTCGGAGCAGAAGGGGATGTGGAGGAAGAAGCCGATCTTCGCGTCCGGGCGGAGCTCTCTGAGCATACCGGGCACGAGCTGGAGCTGGTAGTCGTGGACCCAGACGGTGTCTCCGGGCTTGTAGACGGCGGCCGCGGCCTCGGCGAAACGCCGGTTGACCTTCTCGTAGGCGGCCCACCAGCTCCTTCTGAAGACGGGGACTCTGATGGCGTCGTGGTAAAGAGGCCAGAGGGTGGCGTTGGAGAAGCCCGCGTAGAAGCTGTCGAGCTCCTGTTTGGAGAGGGGGACGGGCTTGAGGTCGATGCGGTCGCTTTTGAAGGGTTTCGGGGCGGCGCCGGTCGAGCCCGCCCAGCCGACCCAGGCGCCCCCGGTGTCCTGGAGGATCGGCTCCAGCGCGGTGACGAGGCCGCCCGGGCTCATCTTCCAGACGGACTTTCCGCCCTGACGGACACGGTGCACGGGCAGGCGGTTGGCGACGACGATGAGCCGTCCGCTCTCTGAACGCGTCTTCCGCCGCGGCTTTTCGGCGGGAGATTTTTTCTTCGCCATCGGCAAAGACCCCCTTTGGCTGGAATCTTGTTTGGGTCTCGCTTTCGTGGACCATAGCCGCCGAAAGGCGAGCCCGCACGCCTATACACCATGCGTGATGGGCGCCGCGCGAGCGGATGAGCCGCGGACCTGCGCGCCCGGCCCGGGCTCTTTGTGAGGTTCGGCGGGTTGAGTGTACAGACGATCGATCGCTGGTTGAAGGGGCGGGGCTGGACACCGTTCTCGTTCCAGCGCGAGGCGTGGGCGGGGTATCTTGAAGGCAAGTGCGGGGTGGTGCACGCCCCCACCGGCACGGGCAAGACGCTGAGCGTGTGGCTGGGGCCGGTGATCGAGTGGCTGGAGGAGCGGGGCGGGGAGGTCGCGAGCGAACCGCCGCCGATCCGGGTGCTGTGGATCACGCCGATGCGCGCGCTCGCGGGCGATACCTGCGCGTCGCTCTTGCAGCCGGTCTCGGACCTCGGGCTCGGCTGGAGCGTCGAGGCGAGGACGGGGGACACCTCGCAGAGCGTCAAGTCTCGCCAGAAGACCAGGCTGCCGACGGCGCTGGTGACGACGCCCGAGAGCCTGTCGATTCTGCTGTCGTACGCGGACTCGAAGTCGCTGTTTAAGACGCTGCGCTGCGTCGTGATGGACGAGTGGCACGAGCTTTTGAGCACCAAGCGCGGGGTGCAGGCGGAGCTGGGGTTGGCGAGGCTGCGCGCGTGGCTGCCGGAACTGCGCATCTGGGGACTCAGCGCGACCTTGGGCAACACGCAAGAGGCGGCGCGGGCGCTGGTCGGGCCGCACGCCCCCGAGCCGTTGCTCATCGAGGGGGCCGAGCCCAAGCGGGTCGAGATCCGGACGCTGCTGCCCGAGAGCCTGGAGCGGTTTCCGTGGGCGGGGCATGTCGGGACGAGGCTGGTCGATCAGGTGATCGCCGAGATCGATGGCGCGCGCACGACGCTGATGTTCACCAACACACGCTCGCAGGCGGAGATCTGGTTCCGGCGCCTGATGGACCTGCGCCGAGACTGGATCGGACGCGTCGGCATTCATCATGGCTCGCTGGACAAAAAGCAGCGCAAGACGGTCGAGGACGCGCTGCGCTCGGGTGCGTCGCCGCTCGGGCCGTTCAAGTGTGTTGTGTGCACGAGCAGCCTCGACCTCGGCGTGGACTTTCGGCCGGTGGATCGGGTGATCCAGGTGGGCAGCCCGAAGGGGATCGCGCGGCTGGTGCAGCGGGCGGGGCGGAGCGGGCACTCGCCCGGGCTCACCAGCGTGATCGTGGGCGTGCCGACCAACGCGATGGAGCTCGTCGAGTTTTCCGCGGCCAGAACGGCGCTGGAGGCCGGGGAGATCGAGAGCCGCAGGCCGCTGGAAAAACCTCTGGATCTGCTGGTGCAGCACATGGTGACCGTCGCGGCGGGCGGCGGGTTCGACCCGGCGGCGCTGCTGCGGGAACTCCGAACGACATGGGCGTACCGCGATCTGACCGACGAGGAATGGGCGTGGGCGATGACCTTCATCGAGCACGGCGGGCCTGCGCTGACCGCGTACGACAAGTACAGAAGGATCGCCCGCGAGGCCGGGGAAAGCGATCAGCAACGCTGCGTCGTCGCGTCGCAGCAGATCGCCCGCCTGCACCGCATGGGCATCGGCACGATCACCTCCGATCAGTCGGTGCAGGTGAAGTACGCCTCGGGCAAGGTGCTCGGGCAGATCGAGGAGAGCTTTGTCACCCGCCTGATGCCGGGCGACAGGTTCGTCTTTGCGGGCAAGGTGCTCGAACTCGTCCGCCTGCGCCAGATGACGGCGGTCGTGACGCCCGCGAAGTCGAAGAAGGGCGCGGTGCCGCGCTGGAACGGCGGGCGCATGCCCCTGAGCACGCAGCTCGCCCGCGGCGTGCTGACGAGGCTGGCCGAGGCCCGAGAGGGCGTGTACGCCGACGCCGAGATGCAAACGGCCAAGCCCCTGCTCGAACTACAGAAGGCCGTGTCGAGGCTGCCCGCCCCCGGCGAGCTCCTAATCGAGCGGGTCAGGACGCGGGTCGGCTGGCATGTGTTCTTCTACCCGTTCGCGGGACGGCTGGCGCACGAGGGGCTTGCGCCCGTGGTCGCGTGGCGGCTGGTGCGCCGATCGCCGCTGACCGTCAGCGCAACAAGCAACGACTACGGGCTGGAGATCCTGACCGAAACGCCGCTCGATCTGGACGAATCGCTCTGGCGCGAGCTGCTCTCGCCCGAGGGCCTGGTCGAAGATCTTCTCGACGCGCTGAACGCGACGGAGATGGCCCGGCGCCAGTTCCGCGAGATCGCGCGTGTCGCCGGGCTCACGCACACGGGCTACCCGGGCACGCGCACGCCGGCGAGGCACCTCCAGGCGTCCAGCGACATGTTTTTCGAGGTTTTCGAGCAGTTCGACCCGGAGAACCGCCTGCTGGACCAGGCCCGGCGCGAGGTGCTGGAGGGGCAGCTCGAGATCGAGCGGTTGCGGGCGGCGCTCGACGCGATCGACTCGTGCGAGATGGTGTTTGTCGAGCCGCCCTCGCTGACGCCGATGAGTTTCCCGCTGTACGCCGAGCGGCTGCGTTCGACCCAGGCGTCGAGCGAGGCGTGGGAGGACCGGGTGAAGAAGATGGCGGTGGA